>CAZCWA010000006.1:0-1483 GCA_964502265.1 uncultured Myxococcaceae bacterium
GCTGCGACTGCGGGTCGACCGGTTCGGGCTTCGTCTCCGGCGTGGTCCTGCAGCCGGTGGCGAAGGAGGAGAGGGTCAGCGCGAGCGCCGCGCCGAGGAGGATCGAATGGATGGTGCGCTTCATGGTTACTGGCCCTCCTTCGCGGCCGGCGTGGCGCGCATCACCGCGCGCCGCTCACCGAGGTGCTCCTTCACGAACGCCTGAACCTGCTGCGGGGTCACCGCCTCGTAGCGGGAGAGGTCGCGCTGAAAGCCGTCCGGCTCCTTCCAGAAGTGGTTGTAGAGCTGCATCCGGTCCGCCTTGCCGCTCATCCCGCCCACCGACTGCAGGCCGGCCACGAAGGCGGTCTCGATCTTGTTGCGCGCGCGGCGGACCTCCTCCGCGGTGACGCCCTTCTCGCGGACCTCGGCGAGCACCGCATCGATCTCTCGCTGCACCTCTTCTGCCGAGTGCCCCGGCGCGGCGGTGGCGTCGATCATGAACACGCTCTGGCCCTTGATGCTCCACTGGAACGCGCTCACCGACTGGGCGATCCGCTTCTCGCGCACCAGCCTGCGGTGGAGCCGGCTCCCCTTCCCGTCCGAGAGCACCGCGGAGAGCACGTCCGCCGCCGCGTCGCCCTCTTCGAAGGCCGCGGGCGTGTGCCACGCGAGCGTCACCGCCGGGAGGGTACCGATCCGCTCGTCGTGGGTGAGCACGACCTCCTTCTCCAGGCGCGCGGGCTTCACGTCCGGCTCGGTGGGCTCGGGGCGCCGCGGCAGGGAGCCGAAGTACTTCTGCACCAGCCTCTTCGCCTCCTCCGGATCGAACGCGCCGGCGAGGGTGAGGGTGGCGTTGGACGGCGCGTACCAGGTGAGGAAGAAGTCCGAGACGTCCTGCACCGTGGCCGCGTCGAGGTCCTCCATCGAGCCGATCACCCGGCCGAAGTACGGGTGCGGCTGCGGGAAGAGCGCCTGCCACAGCCGCTCCTGGGCCACGCCATAGGGCGCGGTCTCGATGCGCTGGCGGCGCTCGTTCTTCACCACCTCCTGCTGGGTCTTCAGCTTCTCCTCCGTCAGCGCGGGGAGCAGGAAGCCCATCCGGTCGCTCTCCATCCAGAGCGCGGTCTCGAGGTGGTGCTGCGGCACCGTCTGGAAGTAGTTGGTGCGGTAGAAGTTGGTGGTGCCGTTGAGGTCGGTGGCGCCGAGCCGCTCCAGCAGGGCGATGTGCTGGTCGTCACCGACGTGCGCCGAGCCCTGGAACATCATGTGCTCGAAGAGGTGCGCGAAGCCGGAGCGTCCCTCCGGTTCCTGGTAGGCGCCCACGTGGTACCAGACGTTCACCGCCACCACCGGCAGGCGTTCGTCGACGTGGAGGATGACCTCCAGCCCGTTGTCGAGGGTGTACTTCTCGTGGGGCACCTGCAGCTTCGTGTCCTGCGCCAGCGCCGTCCCGCACAGCAGGGCGAGGCCCAATGCGGCCGCTCTCATGCGTCCTCCCTTT
>CAZCWA010000006.1:1583-26472 GCA_964502265.1 uncultured Myxococcaceae bacterium
GGGTTAGCACACGGGGGAGGTCGCGCCAGATCTGCGTCCTGCCCTGTCGGACGGGTGACGTGGGGACTTCCCCACCGGCGCGCCATGTTTAGGTTCTTGCGCGGACTGGGGCGGCGCCGGAGGGGGACGGATGGGGCGGGTCTGGGGATGGGCGCTGGCCCTTCCGGTGCTGCTGTGGATTGGCTGCGGTGGCGAGGCGACGGGATCGGTACGGGTGGATCTCGTGCCGGCCGCGCCTCCCGCCGCGGAGCGGTTTCCCCAGGACGAATCCGGGGAGCCGATCGTCCCCATCGTCCACGAGCCGGTGCCCATCGTGCTGCCACCGCCACCTTCCGGAGACATCTTCCAGCCGGGCTTCTTCCAGAACCTGCGCGCGTCGAAGGTGACGGATGGGCGGGTGACCTTGCGCTTCAAGGTTCCGGTGGTCCGCTCGGGCAAGCGGCTGCGGATCGCGGTGCGTGCGGGGACGTCCGCGCTCACGGTGTACGAGGCCACGGTCGCACGGGCGGGTGAGGGCGGTTCGCTCGGGGAGCGCGCACGGCAGCTTCGCTTCGGTGGCTCGCCTCGCGCGGAGGTCGAGCCGCGTGGGCGCCTGGTCTCGGACGCGCTGGACTTCGAGGTCGCAGCGCCGATGGAGCTGATGGTCTCGCTCGATGTGGAAGGCGGGCTGGCGGCTTCGCTGATCGACGCCTTCCCCCATTCGTTCATCGCCCCGGCGGGACAGGCCTGGCACACGCACCTCAACGGCTCGGCGCCGCACCGGCAGCTCTGGGCACTGACCGCCGTGTTCGTGGAAGGTCCGGCAGAGCGCGTGGTGCTCGCGATCGGCGACAGCATCACGGAGGGCTACGTGGGTGGCGATGACGACGTGCGCGACGCGTGGCCGAATCTTGCGGCGGTGTCCTCGGGCGTCCCGGTGGTGAACGGCGCGGTGAGCGGCCAGGGCATCTACAGCGCCAACGACCTGTACCGCGACGAGCTGCAGTGGCTCTCGGACTTCGACGTCACCCACTGCCTGGTGCTGCTGGGAACCAACGACCTCGCGGCGCTCGATGCGGGGGAGCTGAAGTCGCGGCTCACCGGCTTCTTCGACCGGCTGCGGCCTTTGTGCGAGGTGTGGGCGGGGACGCTGATCCCCCGCGAACGTGCGGACGGTGCGGATCTGGAGGCCGTCCACGCGAGGCGCGCGGAGCTGAATGCCTGGCTGCGCGAAGGTGCGAGCGGCCGGGTGAAGCAGGTGGTGGACTTCGACGCGGCCACCCGGTCGGACGAGGATCCGGACCGCTTCCGCGAAGGCTTCGGCTACGACGGCATCCATCCCTCGGTGGCGGGACAGCGCGCGATGGGAGCGGTCGCGGCGCAGGCGCTCTCGCGGCTGCGGTAGCTACTTCTTCGAGGTGGACTGATCGCTGGCGGGCTTGTGGGCCTCGAACGGACCGACGCCCGCGGGGGCGATCTCTCCGGGCGGCAGCGGGTTGCGCGCGCTGATGAGGATGGTGATGCCGAGCACGCCGATGATCACCCCGAGGCTGAAGAGCGGAGAGATGGCGGGCCAGGCGTGCAGGGCTTCGACGTCGTGGTGCAGCCGCTCGTAGACGAGCTTGAAGCCCACGTAGGTGAGGACCACCGCGAGCCCCGCCTTGAGGTACCGCAGCCGCGCCGCCAGGCCCGCGAGGAGGAAGTAGAGCGCGCGCAGCCCGAGGATGGCGAAGATGTTCGAGGTCAGGACGATGAACGGATCGCGGGTGATGGCGAAGACCGCGGGGATGGAGTCGAGCGCGAACACCAGGTCGGTGAGCTCGATGAGCACCAGCACGATGAACATCGGCGTGGCGAGCCAGCGCCCGTTCTCCTTCACGAAGAAGTGGTGGCCGCGGTAGCCGTCCGTGGTGGGCAGGAAGCGGCGGAGCGCCTTCAGCGGCTTCGAGTTGGTGATGTCCGGGTGCTCGTGGCGCTGCAGCCAGGTCTGGATGCCCGTGTAGAGGAGGAAGGCGCCGAAGACGTAGAGGATCCAGTCGAAGCGATCGATCAGCGCGGCGCCGGTGAAGATGAGCACCGTGCGCATCACGATCGCGCCGACCACGCCGTAGAAGAGGACGCGGTGCTGCAGCTCCTTCGGCACCGACATCGCGCCGAAGATGAGGAGGAAGAGGAAGAGGTTGTCGATCGAGAGCGACTTCTCGATCACGTAGCCGGTGAAGAAGGTGACCGTCGGGTTCTCGCCCTCGATGCCCTCGTGCAGCCGCGAGACGAAGAGGCCGAAGAGCACCGCGCAGCCGATCCAGATGGCGGACCAGATGCCCGCCTCCTTCATCGAGACCGCGTGCGGGTTCCGGTTGACGACGAAGAGGTCGATCGCCAGCAGCACGGTGACGACGATGGCGAACCCGCCGTAGAGGACCGAGTCGGAGAGCATGAAGGTGCACGGGTAGCACCCCGGACACAGGCGCAAGTTCGCGCGCGCAGCCCGCGGTCGGGTTCTGGTCACCGCCCGGCTGCCCTCCCGTCCGGCACCGGTCAGTCGTTGCATCGGGAAGGCCCACTCCCCTACGAGTCGGTCTGGTCGTTCCCCCTTCCCGTCCCGGAGGTTCCATGCGCGCGCACCCCGTCCTGCTCTCCCTCTCCCTCCTCCTTGCATCGGTGCTGCTGGGGCTGCCGGCCGGCGCATGGGCGAAGGCGCCGCACGGAAAGTCCCGCGAGGCGCATGGCAAGCACGGGCACCTCGCGCCGGATCGCTACAAGGACGCCGAGCGCTGGGCGGCCGCGTTCGAGTCGAAGGAGCGCGACGCGTGGCAGATGCCGGAGAAGGTCATCGCCGCGCTGAAGCTCTCGCCAAACGCGAAGGTCGCGGACATCGGAGCGGGCACCGGCTACTTCCCCGTGCGGCTGGCGAAGGCGGTGCCGAACGGCGTGGTCTACGCGATCGACCTCGAGCCGAACATGGTCGCGTACGTCGAGGCGCGCGCGAAGAAGGAGGGCCTGACCAACCTGCGCGGCGTGGTCGCATCCGAGGACGATCCGAAGCTGCCCGAGCCGGTGGACCTCGTGCTCAACGTCAACACGTACCACCACCTCGAGGACCGGCCCGCCTACTTCCGCCGCGTGGCGAAGGGCCTGCGCGAAGGCGGCCGGGTGGCGATCATCGACTTCCGGCCGGCATCGAAGATGGGACCGCCCGCAGACCACAAGTTCGAGGAGGCGCGGATCCTCGGCGAGCTGAAGGAGGCGTGCTTCGAGCTCCAGCAGCGCCACACCTTCCTCCCCGAGCAGCACTTCCTCGTCTTCACCCGCGCGCGCACGTGCCCCGAGTGAGGGCGCTCGCGGCATCGGTCATCGGGTGGACCTCGGACGTCGGGAGGACCCTCCTCCTGCTGCCCGATGAGGGGCGGGTCGTGACGGGCGCACAGTCGCTCGCGCTGCAACCCACCACTCCACGGAGTCCCCATGAACCGGACCGTGTCGTTCATCGTCGTCGCCGGAGCGCTCGCGCTCGTCGCCCTCCTCGTCGCGCCGCGCCCCTCTCCGCAGGCGCAACCTTCACCGCTCGCCGCGGCCACGGTGACGCCCAACGCTCCGCTCCCCGCCGAGGCGCAGGGCCGGTCGGGCGCGCAGGGGATCACGCTGGAGGGCAAGCTCGCCTCCGCCTTCGTGGCCAACGCGGGCGCGCCGAACTACCTCGCGCTGGAGGTCACCGCCGCGCCGCAGGAGGTGGTCGGCGAGCGCGTGCCGGCGAACCTGGTGGTCGTCATCGACCGCTCGGTCTCGATGAGCGGGACCAAGATGAACGATGCCGTCCGCGCCGCCCGCGCGCTGGTGGACGCGCTCCATCCCGAGGACCGGCTCGCGGTGGTGGACTACGGCTCCGACGTCTCCACCTTCGCCAGCACGCGCGCGGACGCCGCCGGCAAGGAGCGCCTCCACGCGTACCTGAGGACGGTCGGCGTCAGCGGCTCGACCAACATCTCCGGAGGGCTCGAGGCCGGCGCGCTCGCCGTGCGCGAGCACCAGGGCCAGTTCAGCAACAACCGCCTCGTGCTCCTCAGCGACGGTCAGCCCACCGTGGGCATCACCGACGCCGAGGGCCTCGCGCGCATCGTCTCCCGCATCCGGGAGGAGGGCGTGACGGTGACGGCGCTCGGCGTGGGCGCGGACTTCGACGAGCGGCTGATGGCGGGGCTGGCGGACGCAGGCGGCGGCTTCTACGGCGACATCGCGGACTCGGCGCGGCTCGCAGAGGTCTTCGCGCGGGAGCTCGATCAGGCGTCCCGGCTGGTGGCGCGCGACCTGGAGCTGAAGCTGGAGGTGCCCTCGGGCGTGCGCGTGGAGGAGGTGCTCGGGCGTCCCTTCACCCGCGACGGGAACGGCGCGCGGCTGCGGCTCTACGACCTCTCCGGTGGCCTCTCGAACCGGCTGGTGGTGCGCTTCAGCGTGCAGGGGCAGTCCGGCGTGACGCTGCCCTCTCCTGTGCGCGCGACGCTCGGGTGGACGGACACGCGCTCCGGTGAGCGGCTCTCCGCGAGCGTGGCGATGACCGCCACCGTGACCGACGACGCGAAGAAGGCCCTGGAGAACGCGGACGGGGATGTGCTCGCGCACGCGGCCAACGCGGAGGCAGCGCGGCAGGTGCAGTACGCGGCGGACCTCGCGCGGCAGGGCAGGCGCGACGAGGCGGACCGTCACCTCACCGATTCGTTCTCGAGCATCCGCCGCCTCTTCGGAGCGAGCGCCGATTCGCTGGCCGGCGCCAGCATCGAGGACTCGCGCAAGTCGCTGCAGGGCGGCGACATGAACCGCGCCGCGAAGGACCTGCAGAAGAAGAGCCTGCGCAGCTTCGGCCAGGACAACTCGTACTGAGGCCCCGCGCGATGACACTCCGTGACTCCGCCTCCTTCGAACGCGACGTGGTCCGCGCGCTGTGGGCCGGCGCCGCTGCCGGCGCGCTGCATGGGCTCTTCCTCGGGTTGCTCGGTCCGTCTGGCAGAAGCCTGCCCGCGTGGCCCTTCGTCGGCCTCGCGGTCCCGCTCGCGTTCGCCATCGGTGCGGGGCGCGGGAGAGTCCTGCTCGTGCTCGCGGCGCTGCTCGCGCCGATGGCGGGGCTCACCACCACAGGCTTCGGTTCGGCCCTGCTCGCGGGCGCTGCGACCGGCGGCGCGCTCTGTGCCGCGAGGCGCTTCGACGGGCTCGAGGATCGCTTCGGCGCCCGCATCGGGGCTGGCCTCATCGTGGGCGGCGCGCTGGGCGTGGTCGGCGAGGCGGTGGCCCGGGTCCTCACGCTGCGGCTCGGGGCCCTGCTCCTGCCGGAGCTGCTGGTGTCGGCCGTGGCGTGCACGGCGGCCGCGCTCTTTCTGGCCCTCACCGCGCTGCCCGCGCTGCTGGTGCTGACGCCGGACGTGGTGGGGGACAGGGCGCGTGCGCTCATCGCCGGATCGGGCGATGCACGGCTGCGGAGCTTGTTGACGCGGACGGTGGAGGCCCACCGCCGCTGCCGTGTACTGCTCGCCGCGCTGCCCCGGGACGAAGGGCGTGCGGAGCTCTCGAGGTCGGTGGAGGCGCTGACCGCCGGCGTGGTGGAGCAGGCCGAGCGGCTCTCCGTTGCGCGGGTGGGACTCCCCGAGGACGCGTCGGCCGCAGAAGCCGAGGCGCGCAGGCTCGAGGCCGAGCAGGCGGGGACGGAGGATCCGCTCGCGCAACAGCATCTGCGGTTCGCGTTGCAGGTCGCACGCGAGGGACTGGAGCGCGCGCGGGCGGCCTCGGTGGAACGCACCCGGCAGTGGGCGAGGCTCGAGGCGGAGGTCGCCCTGCTCGACCGCACACGCACGACGCTGGAGGACGTGCGGGGAGGCCACGCGGCGGTGAGGGCGGCCGAGCTGACCGCGCTCTCGCGCAAGCTCGACGCGCTGGCCAGGCGTGAGGCGCTGGAGGCGGACGTGCTCGCCGAGGTCGCGCTGGGGGCCGAGCTGGACCAGCTCGCGGCGCAGGCGGCGCGGTCGACAGGGACGCGCGGGTAGCTCTCCAGCCATCCGCCCGCCGGCTACAGGTCGAAGTACCCCTTCTTGGGCTGCCGGCCCGTACGCTGTAGCCTGCGTGACGTGATCACGTCGGTGAACGTCGAGAACTTCCGGTGCATCGAGTCCCTCAGCCTGCGGATGTCTCCGCTGACGGTGCTGGTGGGTCCGAATGCCTCCGGGAAGAGCACGTTGCTCGATGTGTTTCGGCCGGGGACGGCCTTCGTGGCTTCGGACTTCCGCTTCAAGAACCCGAAGAATGCCTGCACGCTCATTGTGTCGTTCGCAGGAGGTGCTGTTCGAGAGGGGCGTCCAAGCGCTGGCCATCTCGGGATTCCTACGAACCTCTTCGGCGGCCGGGTCCAGCGCCTGATGCTCGAGCTGCGCAGGATGCGCGAGGCCAACCTGGTCGCGAGTGCGCCGAGCCTCAGCACCACCGGTGACAACCTGACCAACCTCTTCGCGACGCTGACTCGCAAGCAGCAGCAGGCGGTCGCGATGGAGCTGACCCGGTTGGTGCCGATGTTCAGCGACGTGGACGCCGTCCCGACCGAAAGCGGGAGACACGAGCTCCGCTTTCAGGACCGCTGGAACGAGAAGGTCTGGTACCGGCCCGAGGAGGTCAGCGACGGGACGATGCTCCTGCTCGCGTTCCTGCTGCTCCAACATCAACCTCAGGTCCCCGCGCTCATCACGATCGAAGAGCCGGAGCGTGGCTTCCACCCGTACCTGCTGGGGCAGTTCGTCGACTACCTCCGCAAGCTGACCCGCGGTGAATTGGGGGCGCAGCCCATCCAGGTGCTGATGGCCACGCACTCGGCGGATCTGCTCGACCATCTCGATCCGGATGAGGTGCGCTTTCTCCGCCGGCGGTCGTCGGACGGTGCGGTGGAGATTAGCGAGATTCCGACCGGCACTGACGAGTGGCAGGAGGCGCGCCGCGAGTACCGCGAGTCACTCGGAGACATCTGGCTCTCGGGCGGCCTCGGTGGTGTGCCGGGATAGACAGCATGTCACTGCGCGTCGTCCTCTACGCGGAGGGAACAGGAGAGTTGGGTGGCGGATTGCCGCCGGCGCCCGGTACGCACATCCTCGATGACGACTTCGGCCCGGCCCACCACCTTGCCCGCCGGGTCCTCGTCGCCGAGCGACGCCTCAATGAGAAGGCAGTGCTCTTCCAGACCCCACTGCGTCACAAGGGCCGACTGGCTCGCGGAAGCGACCTGCACGTAGTGACTACCCTTCGCCAGCTCCTGACGTACGCGGATCCGCGGAACGCTCCGCAGTTGGCCAATCGTGCTCGTGGACGAGGACGCAAAGCCCGACCGTTACAGCGTCCTCGAGCACGGTGTTCAGGGTCTCTTGCTGCCGGCCGTCATCGGTGTGGCAGTACGTGAATTCGAGACCTGGCTGATCGCGGATCCGAACGCGCTGCGCCGTGTGTTCGGCCTGAGCGCCAGGCTCGACGCGGCACCTGAATCGTTGCCCCCTTCCGACGCCAAGCAGCTGCTCAGTGACTGGTGCGCCGCGATCGGACGAGCGTCCCCGGCTGATTCCCGCGAGATCCGCTCGACGCTCGCGCAAGCGATTGATCTCGATGTGACCGCTACGCGCTGTCCTGCGTTCGCCTCGTTCCGGGATCTCGTCCGCCGAGCCGTACCTCGCGCCGAGCGCTGACACCCAGACACAACGAAGCCCGGGGCGGATGACTCCGCGCCCGGGCCCGTGTGCTGCGTGTGGACGATCAGCGGCCTACTTCAGGCCGGAGCCGCCCTCTTCACCGATCGCCATGGTGGTCATGAAGCCGCCACCACCGGTCTCCTCGCCGACCGCCATGGTGGTGATGATCGGGTCCTTCGGCGGCTCGGGCTTCAGGGGCGGCTTGGTCCCGCCCTCCTCACCGACCGCCATCGTGGTCACGTCCGGGCCCTTGATCGGCTTGGGGTCGATGCCGGTGCCAGACTCCTCGCCCACGGCCATCGTGGTCACCCGGCCGCCGCCCTCCTCGCCCACCGCCATCGTGGTCATCCCGCCGCCGCCGCCGGTCTCCTCACCCACCGCCATCGTGGTCACCCGGTCGCCGTCGCCGGGCTTGGTCCCGCCCTCCTCGCCCACCGCCATCGTGGTCACGTCCGGGCCCTTGATCGGCTTGGGGTCGAAGCCGGAGCCCGACTCCTCACCCACGGCCTGCGTCGTCACCCGGCCGCCGCCCTCCTCACCGATGGCCTGGGTGGTCACCCGGCCGCCACCGCCGCCCTCCTCGCCCACCGCCATCGTGGTCACGTCGGGCTTCTTCTTCTCGGTCTTGGGCAGCTCGTAATTGATGAAGGGCTTGCGGATCTTCACGTGTCACCTCGGGATCAGGGCCTACAGTTGCCCCTATTGTCCGGTGCCGCCCATCGAGGTTGCGTGGCCGGGTGTGAAAAACGCTTACAGGAGCCTGGGAGGACGCGGGTGAGGATCGGCATTTTCGGCAGTGACGGAGACTTGCAGTGCCACGCGGTCGCAGCGGAGCTGGGGAAGCTCGGGGTGGACAACGTGCTCCTGCGCGCGGACGCGTTCGAGGCGGGCCTGCCCATCGCCTTCGAGGACGGGCGCACGCTCTACCGCCGCCAGCCGATCGACGATCTGCGCGGCTTCTACCTGCGCTTCATCCCCGCTCCCTACGCGCCGTACATGGAGCAGGACGGGGAGCTGCGCCTCTACGAGGACTGGTTCGCGCGCTACATGCACGCCCGCGAGCGCGCCTCCTTCTTCGTCTCCTGGCTCCTGCGGCTCCAGCGGTCGGGCGCGGTGATGGTGAACCCGCCGCACGCGGCCTCGGTGCTCCAGTACAAGCCCTTCCAGCTCGACGTGCTGCGCAGCGTGGGCGCGCAGGTTCCCCGCACGCTGATCACCAATGATCCGCAGCACGTGCGCACGTTCCTCCAGGAGCAGGGCGAGGTCATCTTCAAGCCGGTGATGGGCGGCGCGCTGACCCGCAAGCTGGAGGGCGAGGCGCTCGAGGACCTCGAGGCGATCACCCAGAGCCCGGTCATCTTCCAGTCGCTCGCGCCCGGCGACGATCTGCGCATCATGCTGGTGGGCGACGAGATCGTCTCCAGCGTGGCGATCGTCACGCCCGAGCAGCACCTCGACTTCCGCAGCGACGACGTCTACCAGTCCGGCGGCGCGCAGTACCGCGAGGTGGAGCTTCCGGAGAAGGTGAAGGACCAGTGCCGGAAGGCCGCGCGCGAGTTGGGGCTGGCCTTCGCCGGGATCGACATCAAGCAGCAGGGCGACGACTGGGTCTTCCTCGAGCTGAACTCCTCGCCCATCTACCTCGACGTGGAGCGGAAGCTCGGGCACCCGATCAGCGCGGCGATCGCGCGGTACCTGGTGGAGAGGACGCGCGCGCTGCCGTGATGCTCAGAGCGGCGAGCGCAGCCAGGCCAGCGCTTCGTCGCGGGTGGAGAAGGTCTGGTTGGGGATCTTCAGCGCCGCGTCCTTCGCGATCCGCCAGGCCTGCATCCCGCCGAAGGAGTCCGGCACCACGCGCGCGAGCCGCACCATCCCCTTCGTCTGCGCGTAGGCGTTCATCACCGTGAGCGCTTCGACGAGGTCGTTGCGCATCAGCCGCAGCCCGGCCTGATCCACGAGGCCCATCCACTCTCCGCCGAGACCGGCGATGGTCGAGCGAAGGCGGCCCACGTAGTCCGAGATGTCGAGCGCGGTGGGGTCCGCCGGATAGGTGACCTCGAGGATCTGCGGCGCATCGTGGACCTGGATGAGGAACGGCATAGGCCGGGCACTCTGTCACGCGCAGGACGGTTAGGGGAGGTGGGCCTCCACCTGCGACCGCCTCACAGGAGGTCCCCGGGCGAGAGCCTCGCCTGACGCAGGACGGACCGCAGTGTTCCCTGCTTCAGCTCGCGGTGCGGCTGGCGACGTCCACCTCGAGGCACTGCGCAACGTATCCACCCGACTCCGGGGTGAGCGCCGCCGTGAGTTGCAGCTCCTTGCGCTCCGCTGGGTTCGCCATGAGGCGAAAGATGGCCGCGATGGTATGGCGCACCACGGTTCACCTGAGGTGGGAGGCAGCCGAGCGTTCGTCGGGCACGCACGGGGCACCACGAGACTAAGTCGCCTCCCCCACCTGTTCTCCCCTGAGGGGGTCACGACCATGGGCTGGAAGCAGACATTGGAGAAGGCAGGCGAGGGTCACTGGGTGCTGCCGCGCACGAAGACGATGCGCACGCACGCGGACCTCTTCCTCTCCGACAAGCTGCTCTGGGGCGATCTCGAAGGAGAAGGACCGGACCGCGAGCTGGGCCTCGAGGAGAGCGTGTTCGACCAGGTGGTGAACGCGGCCTCCTTCCCGGGCGTGACGCGGGTGGCGCTGACGCCGGACGCGCACCTCGGCTACGGCGTCCCCATCGGCACCGCGATCGAGACCGAGGGCGTGCTGCTGCCTACCGCGGCGGGCTACGACATCGGCTGCGGGATGGTGCAGCTTCGGACCACGCTCACCTGGGACGACGTGGCGGACGTGGCCAAGCGCCGCCAGTGGATCGACGAGGTGCAGAAGCGCATCGCGGTGGGCGTGGGCGCATCGCGGGTGCAGAAGCAGCGGAAGATCGACGCCCGCACCTTCGCCGAGGTCGTGCGCTACGGCGCCAAGGCATTGGGCCGGACCTCGAACGTGACCGAGCGCTCCTTCATCCCCGTCGAGGACGACCGGGTGGACATCCCCGACCGCGCGTACGGCAAGCGCGATCAGCTCGGGAGCCTGGGCGGCGGGAACCACTTCACCGAGATGCAGCTCGATGAGGAGGGGAACGTCTGGGTGATGCTCCACACCGGCTCGCGCGGCTTCGGCTGGAACATCGCCAAGCAGTTCTTCGTCGAGGGCGCGCAGGCGCTGAAGCTGGGCCGGGCGAGCGAGGACCACGTCTGGTTCGATGCGGACTCGGCGATGGGCCGCGAGTACTGGAACCTCCACAACATGGCGGCCAACTTCGCGGTCGCCAACCGGCTGATCATCGGCGAGGCGGTGTGCGACGCGCTGGAGGTCGTCTTCGGCGGGAACGCGGAGATCTATTACGAGATCTCCCACAACCTCATCCAGAAGGAGTCCGGCCGCTTCGTCGCGCGCAAGGGCGCCACCCGCGCGTTCCCGAAGGGGCACCAGGCGCTGAAGGGCACGCAGTGGGCGGGCTCGGGGCACCCCATCCTCATCCCCGGATCGATGGAGACGGGCAGCGCCATCCTCTTCGCCGAAGAGGGCGCGGCGCAGTCCATCTACTCGGTGAACCACGGCGCGGGGCGCAGGCTCTCCCGCGGCGAGGCCCGGCGAAGCCTCGATCAGAAGAAGACCGACGCGCGGATGAAGGACGCCGGCATCCTCCTCAACACGCGGCAGACGCCCATCGACGAGAGCGGGCCCTGCTACAAGAACCTCGACGACGTGCTCGAGACCGTGGAGCAGGCGGGCCTCGCCAAGGTCTACAAGCGGCTTCGTCCCATCGCGTGCATCAAGGGCGCGGACTGAGCGGCCGAGCGGTACGGCCTGATGTAGAAGCGCGAGATGCGAATCGCCCTCGCGCTGCTCGTCTCGTGCGTCCTCGCCGTCTTCTCCACCGGATGTGGTCCGGAGGTCTGCGCCTTCGGTCCTTCCTTCATCGAACCGGTGGCCCTGAGCGCTGCGCCGGGGCAGCCCATCGACGAGCGGTTGTCGCTCTCTCCCGGCGGCGCGGCGGACGGCGTGACCTTCCGCTCGGTCCAGTCCGACGACCTGCCCACCGGCCTCACCGCGGCGATTGAAGGGGACGTCTTGCGGCTCTCCGGCAATGCCCCCGCGGTCGAGGGCACCCATCCCTTCGTCATCGTCCTTCAGGAGGAGGCCGGAGACGCCTGTGCCCCCTGGGCGAGATACGACGTGTCGCTGGCGGTGGCGCGGTAGACGGGGTTGCACCAGAACAAAACGGGCCTTATTGTTTCTGGTGAAAGCCACTCAGGAGGTGGGTGATGCCCCATTCGTCGGCCGCAGAGAACCCGGAGGTCTCCCGTGAGTCGGTGCTGACCAAGGCGCTGTGCCGGGCGGCAGAGCAGCTCGGGCTCGGTCAGGCGCACCTGGCCAGCGTCATCGGGCTGTCCACTGCCTCGGTGTCCAGAATGTACAAAGGCCAATACTTGCTCGGCCTGGAGAGCAAGGAGGCGGAGCTGGCGCTGCTGCTTCTGCGAGTCTTCCGGAGTCTGGACACCATCGTCGGCGGTGACCAGAAGGCGCTCCGGGCGTGGTTTCATGCGCAGAACACCCACCTGGACGGGGTGCCGGCAGAGCTGGTGAAGCGCGCACGGGGGCTTTTCAGTGTCTCAGAGTATCTGGACGCCATGCGGGGGGGCCTCTAACGCCGCCGCCCTGGAGCTCCGGCCCTGGCGGGTCCGCGAGTCCCAGTTCATCAACAGCACGCGCAAGCTCGTGGACTCCAACGCCGAGCAGCACGTGCTCGAGGAGCTCATCGACGACCGGGCCAAGCCGAAGGTCCCCTCCTGGGTCGAGGAGCGCGGGCTGCACTACCTGCTCGCCACGCCCTTCCGTCACCCGCCCCTTCGCAACGGCTCGCGGTTCGGCACCCGCATGGAGCGCGGCATCTTCTACGGCGCGATCGAGCTGCCCACCTGCCTCGCCGAGGTCGCGTACTACCGCTTCGTCTTCCTCGCCGGCACCGCGGCGGACATCCCCAGGCTCCAGACCCAGCACTCGGCTTTCCAGGTCCACGTGCGCACCGAGCGCGGCATCGACCTCACCCGGCCGCCGTTCAGCGAACACCGCGCGGTCATCTCCTCGCCGGTGGACTACGCGGTGCCCCAGGCACTCGGGCGGCAGATGCGCGAGAACGGCATCGAGGCCTTCGTCTTCCACTCCGCACGCGCCGCAAAGAAGGACGGTCAGTGCGTGGGCGTGATGGACCCCGGCGCGTTCGCCGCCAGAGGCCCGCTGACCGGGATGCAGTCGTGGCTGTGTACGGTGGACCCCCAGAAGGTGGAGTTCCGGAGGAAGAACCTCGCCGACGCCGTCTTCACCTCGTTCACCTTCCCGAGGGCGGACTTTCTCGTGGAGGGGAAGCTGCCGCAGCCGGCCACGAACTGACGGGGCCCCCGGCTACGGCGCGCAAACCGGTTCGAGCACGTGCGCGGTGCCGTCCACGGTCCCGCCCATCACCAGGCCGGCGATGTGGAAGACCTGCGCGTCCATCGCCACCAGGGCCTCGCCAACCCTGCGCATGCCGAGCGGGGTGGGCGCCGCCGTCGCGCGCACGAATGCCTCCGCCGCGGGGTCGAACCAGAACGCGGCGCCGGTTGCCTCATCGAGCACGTAGACCCAGCCGCCGGTCACGGAGACCGCCCTCGGCTGCGCGAGCGCCTGGGGCACGGGACGGACCTCGCGCACCGCCACCGCCGGGCCCTGGACCTCGACCACGAACGCGCGCGCGTTGGGGCCTTCTGCGCTCTCGCCCCCGACCACCAGCACCCGGCCGCGAGAGGTCTCCGCCACCGCCGCGCCCACAAGCGCCAACGGGAGCAACGGTCCGCTCTGCACCTGCGGCCCCGAGAGCTCCACCAGGTCCACCGAGGATGCCGGCGTGAGCGATGGATCGATCGACCGTGCCGCAGAGGCGAGCACGAAGCGTCCATCCAGAAGCCTGGCCGCGCCCTGCCGGGGAACGGAGAGCGGGGACAGCTCGCGCCACGCGCCGGAGGTGCCCGGCGCATCCAGCGCCACCAACCGCTCACCGAGGGTTCCGCCGGTCAGCAGCACACGCTCCCCGTCTCCCAGCGCCGTCGCCCCTTCCACCTCGAGCGGCGGGAAGAAGTCGCGCGGCGGCGAGACCCCGATGCTCGATGACTCGAACTGGAGCCGCTCCATCCCGTCCGAGGAAGCGCCGCCGCCGCCCACCACCAGCACGTCCCCATCCGCGAGCGCCACCAGAGAGGGCGACAGGCGGCGCTGGGCGAGGTCCACCGACTCGAGCTGGCTCAGGCCGGGACGGAAGAGCTCCACCCGCCTCGAGGGGCCCTGTGCCTCCATGCCGCCGGCGACGACCAGCCAACCTGCACGCGGTCCGGTGGTGAGGCGCAACGTGCTGGCGCCGGTGCGGGGGGTGAATCCGCTGATGGGCTGCTGCCACACGCCGAGCGGCTTCGCCCCGCAACCACAGACGAGCCCGGGCGGGTTGCCCTCGCCCTGCCCTGCCGGTTCGATCGCCGAGCACGCACGTCCGCCGCTGCCGCACACCGCGCCGGCGCAGTCGGGGTCCGCGCAGTCCGCGAGGCCGTCGTCGTCGTTGTCCACGCCGTCGTCGCAGGTCTCGGTGGGGGCGGGCTGCTCGGGCGGGACCACCCGCGGCGGCAACACCAGCTCCAGCAGGCCTCCTGCACCGGGGAGCAAGGTCCCTTCACCGCGCGCCGCCGAGACGACCTCTCCGCGCAGCTCCGCCGAGGCGAGCACGTGCACCACCGTCCCCTCCGGCGTCGCTGGGCCGCCCACGAGGTTGAAGCCGAGCGGCAGCGTGAGGTCGTCGCCTTCCACCGTGGCCGCGTGCAGCGGGGTGCGGTCCTCGGCGAGGTAGGCCACCAGCGAGAGCCTGTCGAACTCGACGCCGGGCTGCAGCGAACCGCTGACCGTCACGTGCAGCCCCACCTCCGGCTGACGGCAGGCGGGGAGCACCAGCAGGAGGAGCAGCGCGCCAGAAAAGAGACGGAAGCGATCGCCCGGGTGGGTGCGCACAGGCAGGGAGCATAGCGGATTGGCTATAGTCAGGGCCGACCACGCGCATGGCTGGCCCGACCCTGATCCTCGCACCGGACGACCACAGCGGCCGGCGGCTGGGCAAGTACGAGATCCTCTGCCGCCTCTCGCTCGGGGGGATGAGCGAGATCTTCCTCGCGTTCCAGCGCGGGCTGGCGGGCTTCCGCAAGTTCGTGGTGCTCAAGCAGATCCTCCCGGACATCAAGGGCGAGGAGGAGTTCGTCCGGATGTTCCTCGACGAGGCGCGGATCACCGCCGCCTTCGCGCACCCGAACATCGCGCAGGTCTTCGACCTCGACATCGCGGACGGGGAGCTGTTCCTCGCCATGGAGTTCGTGCCCGGCGCCACCCTGGTCGAGGTCGCGCGTGCGTGCCGGCAGCACAACGAGCCCATCCCCATCGGGTTCACGCTCGCCGCCGTGAGGGACACCGCGCTCGCGCTCCACTACGCGCACACCTTCACGGATCCGATGGGCCGCGCGGTGCAGGTCATCCACCGCGACATCGCCGAGAAGAACATCATGGTGACCTACGACGGCACCACGAAGCTCCTCGACTTCGGCATCGCCAAGGCGCTCGGGCGCGCGTCGCGCACCAACGTGGGGATGGTGAAGGGGACGTCCGGGTACATGTCGCCGGAGCAGATCCTCGGCGAGCCGCTCGACCCGCGCAGCGACCTCTTCTCCCTCGGCGTCGTCCTCCACGAGTGCCTCACCGGGATGCGGCTCTTCCACGCGAAGAAGCCCGAGGACGCGATGATGCAGGCCATCAAGGCCGACGTCGCCCCGCCTTCGCGCACCAACCCCAACGTGCCCCGAGAGCTCGACGCGGTGGTGCTCAAGGCGCTGCAGCGCGCACGCGACGATCGCTACGCCACCGCGCTCGAGTTCGCCCGCGCCATCGAACGCGTGGCCGCGCCGCTCATCTGGCACGCCGAGCAGAACGCCCAGTTCATCACCCGCCTCTTCTCCGATCGCCGCGACCAGACCCGCGCCCTGATGAGCCAGGCGAGCTCGGTGGAGCTGACCGGGGAGATCAAGCTCGCGCGGCTGCTCAGCGGAGACGACGGCGCGCTGGTCACCGACCCGATGCCGCCCGAGGAGCTCGTCCCCGCCATCGCGCCGGTGGTGATGCCGCCGCCTCTGCCTCCGGCGCTCCCGTCCGATGCGCCGGCGCCGCCCGCCTCGCCCACCCTGCGCCGCACGGGCCCTCGCGCCGCCGAGCGTCGGGCCGAACAGGTGGAGGTTTCGCCGGCCGTCACCGCGCCGCCCCGCCGCCGTCCCCGGCCGGTGAGAGACCCCGAGGCCACACGGCCCTCGGCGCGCATGCCGGTGCGCAGGACCGTCACCCCACCGCCGCCGCCGGTGCCCGACGACCACGACCACGACCTCGACGACTACACCCTCCCAGGTCACACCCTGCCCCCGGACCTCGGGCTGGACCGCACCCACCCCGCGGTGAGGGTGACGCTCCCGGACGAGGAGGGGAAGACGCTCACCGGTGTCGGCGAGAACGTGCAGCGCGAGGACCGCCGCCGGCGCGCCGATGCAGGGCTCTTCGCCGGGCTGCTCACCGTGGCCGCCCTGCTCGCGGTGGTCCTCGGCATCGGCTGGGTGCTGGGGCTGCACGAGGACCTGGGCTCGATGCTCGGGCTCACCCGTTCCGAAGAGACGACCCAGGCAACGCCTGTCGCCGCGCCGGTGCCGGTGCCGGTGCCCGCCCCACAGGCCGTGGCCGTGGCAGAGGTCGAGCCTTCGCCTTCCGACAACCCGCTGGTGCTCGACGCGCTCAGCTTCGAGGAAGCGCCCGCCGTGGTCGCCGTGCAGGAAACCCCGCCCGCCCCGCCGGTCCGTCCGGCCACGACGGCAACCAAACCCGCTGCCCGGCCCCGTCCACAGCGCGCGGCTGCCAGCGCCCCCGTCGTTCCCGCGGACCCGAAGGATCTCGACGCCGCGTGGGGAGGCGGGAAGGCCGGGTCTGAGCCCGTGCCCGAACCTGCGCCTGCGCCCGTCGCTGCGCCTGCGCCCCGGGTCGAGACGAAGCAGGAGGCAGCTCCCGGATCGCTCACGTTGATCACCGAGCCGTGGAGCACGGTGTTCCTCGGCGCGCGGGAGCTGGGCATCACGCCGATGGTGCGGCTGGAGCTCGCCGCCGGCCGTCACACGCTCCGGCTGGTGGGCGCGGACGGCAAGACGGTCGCGCTTCCGGTGGAGATAAAGCCCGGCGAGGAGACGAAGGTCCGGGTGCCGCTGAGCATGCTCGAGCCGCTCTGATTCGCCTCAGTTGCCCGGCGTCACCGGGAGCATCACGCCCTTCTCCAGGTGGTCACGCGCGGGGCCGCCCCACGTCCCCGGCCACGGCGAGCGCGAGGTCTCCACACCCATCAGCGGGAAGCGCCAGAAGGTCGCGTGGCTGTTGGCGAACGGGGGATCGCCGTCGTCCCCGTACTCGGCGTCGGCCATCATCACCAGCCGGTCCTGCGCGATGTCGAAGAGCTGCGGCGGCGTTCCGATCGGCGCCTCGACCCGGCACTGCCACAGCTCCTTGCCCTGCGAAGGATCCACCGCCACCAGCGTCTGATGACCGCCCACACGCGCGAGCCCAAGCACGACCTCCCGCCGCTGCGCGAGCGCCCGCGGGTGCCACGAGGCGAGCCGCAGCTCGCGGGTGAGGAAGGTGTCGCCCGGCGCCGGCAACGCGTACGTCCAGGCCCTCTGCGTGGCGTGCGTGTAGCCCTTCAGCTCGCGTGCGCCGCCGAAGGAGAAGAGGGGGCTCGAGACGTAGCGGTCCACCGTCACCACCGCGCGGCCCACCTGCTCGCGCGCACCGCCCAGCGGCGTCACCGGCTGCCCGTTGGCCGTGCTCAGCGGCGTCTGCGAACCCTCGGACCAGAGCAGGTCGCCCACCACTGCGAGCTCGCCGCCGGGGTACGGCTCGGTCCTCTTCCAGCGCTGGTTCCCGTTGCGGTCGTAGGAGAGGAGCACCGTCGGCGTCTGCGCGTAGAGCGGCGCAGAGCCCTCGGAAGACGGCGAGAACGAGATGTAGAGGTTGCCGGAGACGTCCGCCGCCGCGCCGTACGGGTGCGGGTGATTGCACTGGCTCAGCGTGGGGTCCTGGATGCGGCTCGCCGACACCAGCCCGCCCGCCGCGTCGAGCACCGCGAGGTAGTACATGCGGCAGTTGGTGGAGGCAGTGGTGTTCCTCGGATAGGCCTCGTAGATGGCCGCCAGCCGGTCCGGCCCCATCACCACCAGGCGCGCGAGGAAGAGCGTGTCGGTCTCGTGCACGTAGGCGGGCCGCTCTGCACCGAGCCGGAAGACCCAGATGGGCCGTCCGTCCTCGTCGAGCGGCGCCACCGTCCCATTCAGCGCGCCGATGCCGCCAAGGCCGTATTCCCAAAGGTCCGCGCAGGTGAGCCGCCCGTTCCAGAGCACGCAGCGGCGCGCTGCGGTGTCCTGCAGCCGCTTCATCCCCGGCGTGCCCGCGTGGATGACCAGGCCCCGGGTGAAGAAGCCGGTGAGCGCCATCCGCCCGTCACTGCCGAGCACGTAGTCGTGCAGCTTCTCGCGCGCCCCGGTCTCCGGGTTCGGCTCGACGTTGTACGACCAGTCGTAACTGAGCGTCGTGGCCGGCGGCACCACGCAGACCTCGTTCTGGCACACGCCCGCGCCCTGACACGGCGAGGGCTCCTTGCAGATGAAGCCGTCCGGCGGGTCGCGCAGCACGCACGCGCCGGCGATGCAGACCTGCGCCGCCTGGCACGAGACGTCGCCGCAGACGGTGCCGTCCTGCGCATCCGTCACCACGCAGCCCACCGCCGGATCGCACACGCCCACGCCGCACTGGCCGTCTCCGGGACAGGGGGGAGCGGGCGGGTACTCGCAGCCGGTGAGCGCGTTGCAGGTGTTCAGGGTGCAGGCGTTGCCGTCATCGCACTCGCGCGCGGCGCCCACGCACTGGCCGCCCTGGCAGGTCGCATCGAGCACGCACTCGCTCTGCGGATCGCACACCGTCCCGTCCGCCTCCACCGTCTCCACGCACTCGCCCTTGTGGATGTCGAACGCCCAGGAGCTGCAGGCCGTCTCGGGGTTGCAGGCGGGGTGCGCCAGCGAGAGGAAGGTCAGCTCGATGGAGGATGACGAACGATCGGCCACCGCCCGCAGGGTGCCGCGGGACATGCCGGGCTCCGCGCGGATGGCGTGCACGGTGAGCTCGGTCTCGCCCGCGGCCAAAGGTGAGGTGAGCCCTTCAATGGTGAAGCCGTCCGGGACCTCCCACGTGACCGAGAGCGGGCTGCGGCCCCGGTTCTGGACGGTGACGGTCCCCGACGCACCGAGGCCGGTCCACGCATCGCCGAGGTGCTGGCTGCGCCGGTTGAAGGCCACCTCGCCTTCGGCGCCAGTGAGGCCGCCGGAGTGGCAGCCCGCGAAGGACAGCGACAGCACGAGGAGCAGGGAAGAGAGCGATCCGCGCACGGAGGGATGCTCGCACCGCACCGGCGGATCCCCAAGCGCCGGGGACAGGGCGAAAGGTGCATGCCCGCTATACTGTCGGGCACCTTCAAGGAGCCAACATGCGCGCGCTGGCGCTCTACCCCCACATGGTCGCGCTCACCGTCGCGGTGATGGCCGCCCCGCTCGTCGCCTCGGCCCAGACGGTGCCGGAGCGGATGGTCTTCCAGGGGCGGCTGGTGCGCTCGGACGGGACGGCCGAGACCACGCCCCAGAACCTGCGCTTCTCCCTCTACGCACAGGCCCAGGGGGGCGCGCCTTTGTGGACGGAGACGCACATGGGCGTGGTCCTCACCAACGGCCACTACGCGGTGGAGCTGGGGACGGCGACGCCGCTCTCGGGCATCTTCAACGGCGAGGCGAGGTGGATGTCGGTGGCGATCGCCAGCGCGTCGGACATGGGTCCCCGGTTGCCCATCGGCTCTGCGCCGTATGCGCTGCATGCAGCCCACGCTGCAGACAGCTCGAGGCTCGGCGGCCTGGACGCCAGCACGTTCTCGCGCGCGGACCACGACCACCCGGACGTCTCTTCCTCCAACCCGGGCTTCATGACGCCCTCGGACAAGTCGAAGCTCGACGGCGTGCCCACGATCTTCGGCAACGGGCTCAACGCGACCACCACCGGCGGCGGACAGCGCAGGCTCGACGTCGTCTTCGGCGGGAGCGGCTCCTCCAACAACGTGGCACGCGAGGACCACTCGCACGCGCCGCCTTCGCTCCAGTGCACGCGCCGCTCGGCGAACGGGTCACTCAACTCCGGCGTCACCGCCACCTGCCAGGGCAGCGAGACCGTCACCGGCGGCGGCTGTGAGGGCGTGCCCCAGGGCGGCTTTCCCAGCGGGATGCAGTTCACCTTGAGCGCGATGCCGGTCTCCAACGGCTACGAGTGCCGCGCCCTCCAGGTGAACGGTCCTCCGCCGTCCAGCACCGTCACCGCCCACGCAATCTGCTGCCGCCTCCAGTGAGCCGCGCGAAGCTCTTCTTTCATCTCGCGCTGGGGGCGCTGTTCGTTCCCTGCGCCGGCATCCCGGCCACCTTCACGCTCGGGCTGATCGCGCTCAACGATCGCTCTGTCCCGCCCGAAGGCCGCGCCGAACATCGGAAGTGGACGCGCGCCCTCTTCGGGCTCGGGCTGCTGGACACGCTGCTGGTGGCGGTGCTCATCGCGCTGATCGGACCGAAGGGTCTTCAGGCGGGGACGGATCCGTTCGCCACCGGCACAGGACCGAGGCGCGCCATCGGCATCTCGCTGGAGCCCGGCTCCTCGCCTCCGCGCGTGGGCCGTGTGGTGGAGGGCGGGCCCGCGGCGCAGGCCGGCATCCGCATCGGCGACGAGATCGTCGACGTCGACGGCACCGAGACGAAGCGCGTCGAGGACGTGCAGGCGATGGTGCAGCTCGGCGCGCAGGGAGACGACGTCACGCTCGAGGTCCTGCGCGGCGGCGAGCGGCTCACCTTCACCTTCGAGGTCACCACCACCGAGGCCCTCGCCGTCGCCATCGCAGAGGCGGAGCAGGCCTCCGGACCGCGCGGCCTCTTCGAACCTGCGCCGGGCGAGACCTGCGCGCTCGCGAGCTCCAACCAGCGTGGCTGGCTCTTTCCGGCCATCGGTGCGGTCATCGTCTTCGGGCTCTACCTCGCCGGCAGAAGGCGCGGCATGGACGCGACCCTGGTGTGGGCCGCGGGCGTGCTGGTGGTGGTCGCGGTCGGCGCGCAGGCGGTGATGAGCGGCACCTGCGAGGCGATGGGCGGACCCACGCGCGGAGGCTTCCTGCTCGGGCTTCTGGCGCAGACGGTGCTGCTGCTGTTGGGCGGGCTGTGGCTCTACCGGCGCGCGCGCAGATCGACGTGGTGGAACGCGGCCGCACACCCGGAGGCGATGGGTTGGCCGAAGGTCGCAGGGCTCGGCGCCTGGTACATGCTCACCGGCGCGATGCGCTTCGGCCTCGCGGTGGTGGTGATCACGCGGACGCTCCCGGGCGCGGATGGCGCAGGTCCCTACGCGGACTCGCCGATCCACGCGGTGGCGGGCCAGCCGCTCGGTGCGCTCGGCATCCTCCTCTTCGTGTCGGCGGTGGTCGTCTTCGGCCCCATCGCGGAGGAGCTGGTGTTCCGCGGCGCGGTGCTCCCCTGGCTCGGAGGCTTCATGCCGAGGCTGGCGGCGCTGGTGGTCTCGGCCTCGCTCTTCGGCGTGCTCCACCTCTATTACGGCGCGTTCGTCGTCATCATCGTCTGGTACGGCGTGGTGCTCGGCTGGGTGCGTCTGCGAAGCGGCGGGATGAAGGCGCCGATCGCTTTGCACATGCTCGTCAACGGGGTCGCGGCGCTGGTGCTGATCTTCCGCGGGAGCTGAATCTTGCGGTGTGATTCGACGCGGTTTCACCTCGCGTTCGGGCGAGTTGCAGCGCCGCCCGAAGCAGCGGATACGATCCGGTCCGATGCGCGAGCACTCACCCTTCGAACCGCAACCATCGACGGTGGTCGTGAAGTACGCCACGCGCCGCGCCCTGCTCTCCTTCGTCGAAGAAGGCCCCGCCGGCATCCGCCTCTTCGCGCCGCTGGGCCGTGAGGGCGCCTCGCTTCAGCTCCGCGCGCCGGTGCGGCTGAAGGTGACGTTCGGAGACTGCGCGCGGAACTTCCAGGTCGAAGGACGCGTGGCCTCCGAGCCGGAGCGCAACGCGGGCACGCTGGGCCGGCACATCCTCATCCGCACGCCCGAAGAACGGCGCGGCTTCACCCACGTGCAGGCCTTCTGCGCGCAGAACAAGGAGGCCCCGCGGCGGATCGAAGTGTGGCTGCCGTGCACCCTGCGCACGGGCGGCGAGGCGCTTCAGGGCCACGTGCGCGATGTCTCCCTGGGCGGGATCTTCATCGCCGGCGCGTCGCTTCCGAAGTCACTCCTGCTGACGCCGCGCGCGACCTTCGACGTCGTCTTCCGGCAGGGGCTCTTCGGCTGGTCGAGCCTGGTGCTTCCCGCGCAGGTCGTCTGGGCGGGCGAGAAGAACGGTCTGCCCGGCATCGGCGCGGCGTGGAGGGGCACCGGGACGCAGGCCCAGGTGCTCGCGCTGCTGCGTCGTCACGGCGGGCGCTGAAGGTCTCAGGCTGAAGCGTCAGGGCGAGGTGACGGCGCCGAAGCCCTGGCCCGTTCCGCCCATCCACACGGGTCCCGCGGCGGGAACGAGCGCGCGGCTCTCGAGGAACAGCGGCGGCCGGCAGCTCCCCTCGCGGCACTGCTCGGCGCCGAGGCACGGCTGACCGGGTCCGCACGCCACCGCCGCACACTGGCCATCGCGGCACACCAGGGCGTCCGGGCACGACGCCATGCCCGCGCAGCGATCTTCGGGATCGAGGCACGCGCCCTCGCGGCAGACCTCACCGCGCGCGGTGTTGCACGCCTCGTCGCTGCTGCAGACCTGCACGCCGCACGCACCGTCTCGACAGACCTGCTGGGCGCCGCAGCGGACGCCCTCGCAGCCGCCCTGCTTCACGCAGCGGCCCTGGTCACACGCCTCGCCCGACGCGCACTCGGCGATGGTGGCGCAGGCGACGACGCGGCAGCTCGCCTCGCGGCACACGAGCCCCGGCGTGCAGCGAACGCCCGCGCATGGATCCTGGGCACAGCGGCCTCCCACGCAGGCTTCAGTGGGCACGCAGGTGCCGCCCGCAACGGTCGCCGAGCAGGAGACGACGCGACACGAACCGCCGCGGCAACGCTCGCCCTCCGCGCAGACCACGCCCACGCAGGCGAGGTCCACGCACGAGACGCCCTCGCAGACGCGTCCTTCGCCGCAAGCGGTGTCACCGCACTGTTGTGAAAGGCAGCGGCCCTCCGCGCAGCGCTGGCCCGGGGGACACACGATGCCGGCGCAGAGCGCAGGCGGCTCCAGCACCGTCGAGGTCGAACAGCCCGCGAGCAGGACGGCCGAGAGCAGGAGAAGACGCATCACGGCAGCCGCCCCGTGTGCACCGCGGAGGGGAGCGCGAGCGGCTCGGGCGCGCGCAGGGCAAAGGCCGCGGCCACGCCACCGCCGATGATCACCGCCGCACCACCGACCCACAGCGGCCAGCGCGTCCTGCTTCGCGCAGGCTCCGCCATCCAATCGCCATCGTCACCCCGAAGGTCCAGCGCGCCGGCATGCGCAGGCGCACGCGCACTCGGGGGAAATCGTCTCGGCCGGTCGGGGCTGCCGGCGACGAAGAGCGCGCCGCCCCCTGCATCCTCTGCCACCGCCCAGGCCTCGACACCCAGCCAGGGCTCGAGCGGAGCACGCACGGGACCGGGCGCTCTGGCCTCGGTGCGAACGGCCTCAGCCTCGTTGTTTCCCCGCACGTGCAGCACCACGCGCGCGGCCGCATCGACCCCTTCGTCGAGCTGCGCGGTCAATTCGCCGGTCCGATCGTCGCGATGAAGCCGGAGCTCCACCTTGCGCTCCGCCACCTCGAGCAGCGCCGCGTTGAACGGCCGCGCCACCTTGGGCCCAAGTCCCGTGTCCACCTTCACGTCCGGCGCGATGAGCAGCAACGTCTCGAACTGGAGCTGCGCGCCCGCCGCGTCCCCGAGGAAGGCGAGGCACATCGCCAGGCCCCGGTACGCGCGGACCCGCTCCTCCAGCGTCCCCGGCACGGCGAGGGCCTCGCGGTAGAGCCGGGCGGCGTCTTCGAACTCGAGGTCGTCGTAGGCGGCCTCTGCGCGCTGCAGGGGGCCCGTGGTGACGTCTGGTGATGCGGCGCGGGTCCGGGCGGGTCCTTGCGCGTTCGCCTCGCTGAAGGCAACCAGCGGGCTCCAGGCGGCCATCGCCATCAGGCCGGCGAGAAGACGGGCGCCAGATGCCGGCCGGACTTTCAGGGGAGCGAGGACCACGGCCGGACGCTAGCCGACGGGCGGGCCTTCGCGAAGAACGACCCCTCCATCTTCTCTGGTTGGAGAAGAGAGAGGATCAAATGGTCAGGACCGTAGGGGCGACCCAATTGTGGAGAACGCCGTAAGCCACCGGGTTCAATGCGCTTTTCGGTTCCGGAACCCTGTGGAGAATCCGCGGGAACTCCACACCAACCCACAGCGCGCACCCCGGCCCGGTGTTTCCCACACGGCGTCCCCGGCACTTCGTTATCCATCCACAGGGCTCTCCACAGGAACCGCGCATGGCGAAAGACGACGACATTCCGCAGGGCCGGCTGCAGCGCTTCCGGAAGATGGCCGGCATGGCGACCAGCGTGGGCGCGGGGCTGGCGGCGGATCGCGTGAAGCGGTTGTTCGGCGGCCAGGGGACCGGGCACGAGCTGGCAGCGAAGCGGATCCTCGAGACGCTGGGAAGCCTCAAGGGCGCGGCGCTGAAGGCCGGTCAGATGGCGTCGATGTTCTCGGACCAGCTCCCGCCGGAGACGCGCGTCATCCTCTCCAGGCTCTTCTCCCAGGCGCCCACGATGCCCTTCGAGAAGCTCGCGCCGGTGCTCGAGGCGGAGCTGGGCCGTCCTTTGAACGAGGTATTCTGCGAGCTGTCGGAGGAGCCCCTGGCGGCGGCGTCTTTGGGGCAGGTGCACGCGGCGAAGCTTCGCACCGGCGAGGACGTGGTGGTGAAGGT
>CAZCWA010000007.1:0-26468 GCA_964502265.1 uncultured Myxococcaceae bacterium
GCACCGGCCAGAAGCGGAAGACGCACAGCCCCACGGTGAAGAGCGCGCCGGCGAGGAGCAGCGGCACCGCCACCTTCAGCGGCGCGCGGTGACGGCGCTCGAGCAGCGCGCGCGCGGCCTCGATCACGACGAAGAGCGCCGAGAGGGGCACCGGGTACGTCCCGCCGAACCCGAGCATCAGCGCGAAGGCGAGGCCCGTATGGAGGAGGCCGTCCGCGTGCCCGCGCACGAGCCGCGTCACCCCCACCAGCGCCCAGGGCAGCAGCAGGTAGCCGAGGAACTGCACCCAGCCCAGGGACCAGCTCTGCGCCATGTGCCCGCCCAGCGCGAAGAGCGGCGCCGCCAGCACCGCGCCTGCGGCCGTCCGCGAGCGCAAGCGCACGTAGCGGTAGAAGCCCTCCATCCCCAGCACGAGGAAGAGCAGGAGCATCGCCCCCTCGGCGGGGCGCGCGCCCATCACCGCCGAGAGCAGCGTGGCGGGCGAAGCCGACTTCGACTGCGGGTTGCCCGGCAGGTACATCCCGCCGCAGCTCCACGGGTTCCACAGCGGCCACTGGCCGTGCTCGCGGAGGCTGCGCTCGGCGACGATGTCGTAGGTGTGCAGGGGGTGCGCGTCGCGGAACTCGTTGATGCGGCCGACTTGCCCCAGCGCCGTCCACGAGGCCACCAGCGCCAGCAACGAGAACAGGGCCAGCCGCGCGGGCGCACGCCGCACGGCCGAGCCGAACACCCTCACCCACCGCCTGGCCGCAGGAGCCATCACTCGTAGTACGCGCGCGGCTTGATCGGCGAGGCGGTGGCCTTGCTCGGCGGGGTCACCTCATGCCGGCGCAGGTCCTCGTCCACCGCCAGGAACACGTCGGAGAGCGGCACCTGGCGCTGCGCCGCGGTGCTCACCGCCCACTGGCGCTCGCTGGCGTGGAAGTCGTCCTCGCTGCTCCAGGCGTCGCCGGGAAAGCGCCGCATCGCGTTCACCCGCCAGCCCGGCTCCGCCACCCGCGCCACCTCGCCCACCGCCGCCCGCTCCCGCGCGTCCAGCCGCTTCGGCGGATGGCGCTCGGGCGCGGTGTAGATGCGCACCACGGCCAGAAGCCAGATCACGGCGAGCGCGCCCCAGCCTGCGAGGCGCGCCCGTTGTCCTTCAACCTTCGCCACCCGCTACGCCTGACGGCGGCGGCGGCGCAGCGCGGGAACGGCCAGCCCCGCGAGCAGCCACAGCAGCGACGGACCGCCCACCGCGGAGCAGCCGCCCTCCTGCCCGTCCCCGGGCGTCGCCCGGCCGCTGCCCACCACGCCCACGGTCAGCTCCGGCGCGGACTGCCCCGAGATCGTCACGCCGATCCCGCCGGTGGCCGAACCCGCCGCGGTGGGCGCGAAGGTCACCGTGAACGTCACCTGGCCGTTGGCCGGCACCGTGGTGGGCGCCGCCTCGTCCACGGTGAAGGCCGGGTGGGTGCTCGCGTAGCCGGCGATGGTCACCGCCTGGTCCGTCTTGTTGGTGAGGGTCAGCTCCTGCGTCGTCTGCTCGCCGACCTGCACCTCGCCGAAGTCGCGCGTGCCCGAGGGGCTCTCGAGGACGCGGCTCACCGCGCTGCCGGTCAGGCTCACCGTCACCGGTGCCACCCGCGTGTCCGCCGCGCGCAGCCGCAGGGTCCCGGTGTGGGTGCCGCCGCCCTGCGGACGGTAGGCGACGCGGGCCGTCACCGTGCCGTTGGGCTCGATGGCGGTGGCGCTGAAGGTGACCTGGAAGTCCGCCACGTGGGCGCCGGCGATCTGCGCGGGCGCCAGCGGCAGGGTCTCACCGGAGAGGTTGGTCAGCGTGACCTCCACCTCGGGACTGGTGCTGCCCACGCGGTGCACGCCGAAGTCCACCGACGCCGGCGTCACCGTGAGCACGTCCGAGATGCCGAGCGCGGTCAGGTCGAGCTGCGCGTTGCCGCCCCCCGCCGCGTCCGACTGGATGTTGAGCCGGCCGACGAACTCGCCCGCCGAGGACGGGGTGACCACCATCGACACCTCGCGGCTCTCACCGGGCGGCACCACGAACGGGCCGTTCGGCTGCGCCACCGAGAAGGACGAGGCGTTCGCGCCGGTCAGCGCCAGCGAGAAGACCTGCAGCGGCGCGGTGCCCCCGTTGTGGATCTCGAAGGCCCGCGGCGACGAGGTGCGGCCCGCGATCTGCGCCCCGAAGGACAGCGAGGTGTCCGACAGCATCAGCGTGGGCGCGATGCCCTCGCCCTCCAGCGACACCTGCACCGACGGGTTCTGCACGTCGTCGGTGAGCAGGGTGACCTGCGCGCTCGCCTGGCCGACCGCGGCCGGGGTGAAGGTCACGCCCATCACCCGCGCGGTGGAGCCCGGCTGCAGCGTCATCGGCACCAGCCCCGGCTGCCGCGAGAACCGCTCCGCGTCCGGACCGGTGATGGTCATGTCGGTGATCGTGAGCGGCCCGGTCCCGGTGTTCTGCACCGAGAAGGTCCGGAGGTCGCTCTGGCCCACGCGCACCTGCCCGAAGGCGAGGTTGACCGGGCTGACGGTCACGCTGGGAGACTGGCCCACGCCCGTCACCTGCACCTCGGTCGAGGGCTGGATGGGGTCGTTGGACACGATGGTGAGGGTCGATGCGCGCGCCCCGCCCATGGTCGGCTGGAAGGTGAGGCCGATCTTCAGCGCCTCGCCCGGGGCCACGGTGGCCGGCACGGAAGTCGTGGTGGCGAACTCCGCCGCCGCGCCGCCGCTGAAGGTGAGCCCGCTGACCGTGAGCGCCTGGTTCCCGCTGTTGGCGAGGGTGAGCGTGCCGTGCCCGGTGGCCCCGAGGTTCACCGTGCCGAAGTCGAACGCGCTGGCGCTGAGCGACTGCACCGCGCCCGTCCCCTCACCCGCCACCGGCACCGAGATCACCCCCGCCGGATAGGTGTTGGAGGTGAGGGTCAGCAGCGCCGACCGCGGACCGACGGTGGACGGCTCGAAGCGCACGTCGAAGGTCTGCGTCGCGTTCGGCGCCACGGTGAAGGGCACCGCCGGCGCGCCCTGGATCGTGTACTCGCCCGCCTCACCGCCCGCGATGGACAGGCCGGTCACGGTGAGCACCGCGTCGCCGTTGTTCCGCAGCGTCAGGGTGGACTCGCCGAACGCGCCCAGGGCCACGCTGCCGAGGGACACGCTCGCCGGGGTGACCTCCGCGATGGGCGCGGTGGCGGTGGCGTTGAGGGTGAGCACGCGGGAAGGCCCTGCGGCGTCGCTCGGGATGACCAGGGTCCCCACCACCGGCCCCGGCGCGGTGGGCACGAAGGTGACGGTCTGGGTCTGCGAAGCGCCCGCGGCGACGGTGCCGGCCACCAGGGTGGTGGTGAACGGCCCGGTCATCGTCGGCGCGAGCACGTTCAGCGGCGCAGTGCCGCCGTTGTCGAGGTCGAAGCTCAGGGGCGCGCTCTGCTCACCGACGATCACCGGCGGGAAGGTGAGCGTGGCCGGCGCGAGCGCGAGCTGCGGCGAGACGCCGTTGCCGGTCAGCGCCACCTGGTGCGGAGAGCCCGGGGCATCGCTGTGGAGGAAGAAGGTGCCGGTGTGGCTGCCGGGCGCAGGCGGCGAGAAGGTGATCGGGATCTGGATGTTCTGGCCCGGGTTCACCACCCGCCCCGCCAGCCCGCTGATGCCGAAGGGCCCGGTGGTCGTCCCGCCGCTCACCGTCAGCGGCGCGTTGCCCGTGTTGGAGAGCGTCACCGTCCGGCTGGCCGGCGCCCCGCCGAAGCCCCAGTCCCCGAAGGACACCGAGGTGGGGTTGAGGGTCACCGCCGGATCCGAGCCGGTCACCGAGAGCGTCACGGTGTGCGGGCTGTTCACCGCGGTGGACTGGACCCGGAAGGTGCCGGTGTGGTTGCCGATGGTCGCCGGCGTGGCGACGACCTCGAAGACGAGCTGCCCGCCCGGCGGGACCACCACGGGCAGGGAGGGCCCGCTCTGCAGCGAGAACGGCCCGGTGAACGAGGTGGAGGTGATCGTCTCCGGCGTGGTGCCCTGGTTCTCGAGCGTCACCGTCATCGGCGCCGAGGTGGCGCCGACCTTCCGCCCGCCGAAGGCGAGCGTGCTCGGGGTGAGCTGCACGCCGCCGATGGTGAAGGCCGCGTTGCCGTTGTTGAACCGCTCCCACGCGCTGGTGCTCGAGCCTGCCACCTCACGCACCTGCCAGCGGTAGTCCCCGCTGGCGAGCCCGGTCACCTCGATGAACGGGTACTCCAGCAGGATCCCGTTCGGCTTCGAGATCGTGACCGACTGGTGGGTGGGCGTACCGGTGAACGGCGTGGACATGGGCCGGATCTCCAGGTCCAGCCGGTACTGGACGATGGAGTCGAAGGTCAGCTCGTTCGAGCTGGCGGTGAGCCGGACGGTGGTGCCGGCCACCATGCCGCCCGCCGGAATCGCCACCCCGCCCACGGTCTCCTGCTTGAGCGCCAACGGCAGCATCGGGTGGGCGGCCCACGTGTTGCCCGCCGAGAGCGCGACCACCAGCGGCACCACCGCCCCGAGCGCCTTCATCATCCGCCTCGTCATCGTCTCTCCGTTGCGGCCCGCGACCTTCCGGCGCCGCAGCGCCGGCACGAGCCCGAGGAGCAGGAGCCCCAGCGCGGGACCACCCGCCGCCGAGCACCCGCCCGAATCCTTCTGCGCCGGCGTCCCCACCCCGCTGACCGAGAGGTTCAGCTCGCTCTGGCCCTGCGCCTGTCCCTCGAGCGCGAGCCCGATGGTGGCGAAGGCCGGCCCCTCGACCGCAGGGGTGAAGCTCACCGTGATCTGCGCCGCCACGCCCGGCTCCAGCGTCCCCGGCGCCCCCGGCTCCACCACGAAGGCGGGCGCGGACGAGGAGATGGACGCCAGCGCCAGCGGCGACTGGGTCTTGTTGGTGACCTCGAAGGTCTGGGTGACCTTGTTGCCCACCGGCACCGCGCCGAAGTCGTGCGCAATGGGCTGCGCCTCGAGGATCTGCGACACCGAGGTCCCGCTCAGGTTGACGCTCGCCGGCGGCACCGAGGTGTCGCTCGAGGCCAGCGTCAGCACCGCGCCGTGCTGCCCCGCCGCCTGCGGCTTGTAGGTCACCCGGGCCGTCACCGTCCCCAGAGGCTCCACCTGCGCGGAGGTGAAGACGACCTGGAAGTCCGGCGCGCCGGTGCCGGTGACCATCGCCGGCGACATCTGCAGCGTCTCCGAGGACAGGTTGGAGAGCGTCACGGTGAGCGGCTGGCTGGAGGTGCCGGCCTTGACCACACCGAAGTCCAGGGTGGTCGGGCTGAGGGCGAGCACCTCGCTGATCCCCAGGCCCACCAGGTCCACGTGCGCGCTGCCGCTGCCCGGGCGGTCGGACTGGATGTTCAGCCGCGCGGCGGACTCGCCCAGCGCGGGCGCGGTCATCACCACCGACACCGTCCGGCTCTCACCAGCGGGGATGCTGAACTGCCCGGTGGGCATCTCCACCCGGAACGCGCTCGCGCTCTGGCCGGTGATCCCCAGCGAGAAGACCTGCAGCGCCGCCGAGCCCGGGTTGTGGATCTCGAAGGTCCGCGCCGCCGAAGGCCGCGCCACCACCTGCGCGCCGAAGGTCAGCGTGGTGGTGGACAGGCTCAGGGCCGGAGCGATGCCCTCACCGTCGAGCGCGAGCTGGATCGACGGGGCCTGCGGATCGTCGGAGACCACGTGCAGCGTGCCGTTGGCGGCGCCGACCGAGGTGGGCTGGAAGGCGACCTGGACGTTCACCGGCGCGCCGTTGGGGGGCACGGTGAACGGGGTGCCCACGCCGGAGACGGTGAAGCGCGGCGCGCTGTTGCCGAGGAACTGCAGCGACGACACGGTGAGCGGCCCGGTGCCGGTGTTCTGCAGGCTGAAGGTCCGGGTGCTGCTCTGGCCCACGCGCACCTGGCCCCACGAGAGGTTGAGCGGCGCCACGGTGATCGAGGGGCTGGTGCCGGAGCCGGTGAGGGTCACCGGGATGCTCGGGCGCAGGCCGTCGCTGGAGACGACGTGCAAGGTCGCGTTCCGGGCGCCGCCCTGGGTGGGGGTGAACTGGACCGTCACCTGCTGGGTGGCCGCCGGCGCGAGCGTGAAGGGCACTCCCTCGGCGGCGATGTAGTCCGACGCGGCGTTGCCGGAGACCACCAGCCCGCTCACGGTGAGCGGCGCGTTGCCGCTGTTGGTGAGCGTCAGGGTGGCGCTGCCGATGCTGCCCACCGTGACCGCGCCGAACGCGAGCGAGTTGGCGGAGACGCTGAGCGACTCGCCCTCGCCCTCACCCGCCAGCGGGACGGAGAGCACGCCGGCCGGGTACCGGTTGCTCTGGATGTTGAGCGTGCCGGTCCGGTTGCCGGTGGCGTTGGGCCTGAACCGGACCGCGAACTGCTGGGTCGCGCCCGGCGCCAGGGTGAACGGCAGCGGCGGCTGGCCGGTGAGCACGAACTCGCCGGTGACCGGGGAGCTGACCGACATCGCGGTCACGGTGAGCGGGGCGTCGCCGGTGTTCGCCAGGGTGATGGTGCCGGTCTGCGAGGCGCCCAGCGCCACGGTGCCGAAGGCGACCTGCGCGGGGGTGACCTCGGCCACCGCGGCGCGCGCGATGCCGGAGAGCGTGAGCACGTTGGGGCTGCCCGCCGAGTCGCTCGGGATGGAGACGGTCCCGCTGATGGGGCCCGGCGCCGTGGGCTGGAAGGTGACGGTGTACGGCTGCGACCCGTTCTCCGGGATGCTCCCCGGCACCAGCGTGGTGGTGAAGGGCCCGGTGACCTGCGGCGCGAGCAGGTTCAGGGTGCCGATGCCGGTGTTGCCGATGGTGAAGGTCAAAGGCGCGCTCTGCTGGCCCACGCGGACGTCCGGGAAGGTGAGGCTGGAAGGCGCGAGCGCGAGCTGCGGCGCGGTCCCCGTCCCCTCCACCGTGAGGGTGTGGGGGGAGCCCGGGGCGTTGCTGGTGACGGTCACGGTGCCGCCGTGAAGACCGGTGGCGGTGGGCAGGAACTCCACCGTCAGGCTGGTGCTGGCGGTGGCCGCGACGGTGGTGTCCTGGGTGAAGCCGGTGACGGTGAAGGGCCCCGAGGCGGTGACGGACTGCACGGTCATCGGCGCGTTGCCGGTGTTCTGGATGAGGAGCTGGCGGGACGACGGGGCGCCGTTGATGCCCCACTCGCCGAAGTCGATCGCCGCCGGCGCGAGCGTGAGCTGCGACTGGGCGCCGGTCACCGAGAGCTGCGCCACGTGCGGGCTGTTCAGCGCGGTGCTGGTGACGGTGAAGGTGCCGGTGTGGTTGCCCATCGACTGCGGGTTGGTGGTGACGTCGAAGAGCAGGGTCTGCCCGGTGGGCAGGCTCACCGGCAGCGAAGGCCCGGAGGCGATGGTGAAGGGGCCGGTCACCGCCACCGACCCGATGGTGTGGGTGACGCCGCTGTCATTGGAGACGGTGATCGTCTGCGGCGCGCTCACCAGGCCCACCGCCTGGCCACCGAACGCGACCGTCGACGGGGTCACCTGCACCGCGGCGATGGTGAAGGCCGGGTTTCCCGCGTTGAACTGCACCCACGTGGAGGTGCTGGAGCCCAGCTTTTCGCGCACCTGCCAGCGGTACGTGCCCGGCGCCAGGGTCATGGTGGTCCACGGGTACGGAATGTCCTGGCAGTCCGGCTTGGACATCGTCGGGCTGGTGTGCGTGGGGGTGCCGGTGAACGGCGTGCCCACCGGCCGGACCTCCAGCTCGAGCTGGTACAGGATAGAGGAGTCGCACGTGAGCGAGTCCGAGGTCGCGGTGAGCTCCAGCGTGGTCTGGGTGACCGTCCCGCCCGTGGGGATGGTGGCGCCTCCGGGGATGCGCTGGGTCAACGCTTCGGGCGGCACCGGATGGATGGCCAGGGCAACTTGCGCAGTAAAACTCAGCGCAACGATGAGGATGCGTTGTGCGTTCATCAGCTCGCTCGGGTGGGGAGTTCGGTAGGGGTTATAGCCAAAATCGGGGTGTAGAATTCAAGCCCCCCTCTACAGACCGGCCATCCCCAGCAGATGCGAGAGCAGCGGCGCCGGCTGGCAGCGCACGATCGCGCGGGCAGATCCGGGTGCTTCCGCAGCGCCCAGGGTGACCCCCACCTCGGCGTGCCCGAGCCCCCCGGTGTCGATCTCGACCGCGCTGACCTCGGTGTGGAGCCGCCCTCCGGAAGGGAGCTCCAGCACCACCGGCCGCCCCAGCGTGACCCGCGGCAGCTCCGAGGGCCCGAGCGGAATCCGCGCCCGCATGCGCCCGACGTCCACGATCCGGCCGAAGCCCTCGCCCGACCGGACCGGCGCCCCGTCTGCGATCAGCGCCTCGAACCGGCCGGACCGCTGCGCGCGCAGCACCCTGCCCTCTGCCGCCTGCTCCAGCGCGGCCAGCCGTCCGGCCAACGCCTCCTGGCCGTCCTCGATCCTCGCCACCTCGTCGGCGCCCGAGCGCTCCCGCCAGGCCGCCCGCGCGGTCTCCACCTCCCGCTCGCGCAAGGCCCTCGCCCCCGGCCCCCGCGCGCGCTCGAGGCGTCGCCGGGCCTTCGCGAGCGCGCGCTCCCATCGCTTCGCCTCCTCGCCGCTCGCCTTCGCCACCGCCTGCTGCCGCTGCGCCTCCAGCGTGGCCAATGCCGCCTGCACCTGCGCGCGCTCCTCGGCGATCCCCTCCGGCACCAGCCGCGCCAGGGGCTCGCCCTCTTCCACCGGGGCGCCGTCCTCTACCCCGAGCAGCACCCGCCCATCATGCGGCGCGGCGACCGTGAGGAGGACCACCGGCTCGAAGGTGACGTCCGCCCGGACGGTGAACGGCAGGGGGACGCCGAGGACCGCCAGCACCGCCGCGATCCCGAAGGCCACCACCAGGGCGGAGGCGCGGCGGCGGCCCGGAACCGAAGGCGCGCGCAGCGAGGCCTCCACCTGCAGCGCCTTCTGCGCCACGATCCGCGCCCTCAGGGCGTGCGTGTCCGGAAGATCGGGCTGCAGCTTCTCCAGCGCCTCGAGGTGCCCCAGCGCCGGGTCGAGGTGCCCGTCCCGGAAGGATCGCAGCGCCTGCTGGAAGAGGGCGCGGACCTCGTCGCTCCACCGCTCGCGCGGGGGCCAGGGGCCGGCCGCGGGCGCGCCCTCGGCGGGTGGGGCGCCGGGCGGCTCGAGGAAATCGTAGGCCTGCAGCCTGCGCAGGAAGGTGCCCAGGCTCTCCAGCGAGAGCGGGATGCCGATGTGCCGGGCCGCGTCCACCAGCGCACCGGCCGGCCGGCGGCCGTCGAGCATCCGCGCGATGGAGACCTCGTACTCGTAGAGCCCGAGCACGCGTTCACTCTCGGGGAGCACCGCGTCGAAGAGGATGGGGCCGCGCGCGTTCGGCGTGATCCGCAGGTCACGGCGCAGCCTGGGCACCGGATCGCCGGGCTGCCGCGGCAGCGGAAAGGGCTCCTCCTGCTCGGGCTCGCGCTCCCTGGACATCGGCCATGGAGAGCATCCCTGCTCACGGGCGCAGGCTCAACCCTCCTGCTCTTCAGCCGGCGGAGACCGTCCCGTCGTCGGCGGCCTCGTCCACCGCGGCCGAGCCCTTCACCGAGCGCTGATCCGGCCAGAAGAACTCCTTCACCTCGATGCGGGAGAGCGCGTCCTCCACCAGAGCGTCGACGTCGAGCTTCTCTTCGGCGGCGGCACACTCGGCGTCGCTGGAGGAGGTGCTGGGGCTCTTGGGCAGGAAGAGCTGGCAGCAGTCCTGGTCGGGGAGGATCGACGTCTCGAAGGTGCCGATCCGCTCGGCCTGGTCGATGATCTCCTGCTTGTCGCTCCCGCACAGCGGCCGGAGGATGGGCAGGTTCGCCACCGCGTCCACCGCGGCGATGTTCTGCAGCGTCTGGGACGCCACCTGGCCCACGCTCTCGCCGGTCACCAGCGCCCGCGCGCCCCGCCGCAGCGCGATCTTCTCCGTCAGCCGGACCATGAAGCGCCGGTAGAGCAGCACCCGCAGGCGCTCGGGCGCGGCGAGGCGGATGGCGGTCTGGATCTCCAGCAGCGGCACCAGGTGCAGGCGCGAGCGGTACTGGAAGCGGGTGAGCCGTTCGGTCAGCTCCTCGGCCTTCTCGATCGTCGCGCGGTCCACCCGGGGGTAGCTGTGGAAGTGCACGAACTCGGCGCGGCAGCCGCGCTTGATCATCCGGAACGCGGCCACCGGCGAGTCGATCCCGCCGGAGAGGAGCACCGCCACCTTCCCCGCCGTGCCCACCGGGAGCCCGCCCACGCCGCGCAGCTTCTTCGTGCCCACCAGCATCTGGTCCTCGTAGACCAGCACGAAGGCCTCCAGCTCCGGGCCGTTGAGCTTCACCGGGACGCCGGTGGCGGTGTGCACCAGCCCGCCGATGATGCGGTTCAGCTCGTCCGAGGTCTGGTGGTACTTCTTGTCCCGCCTGCGCGTGGTGATGCGGAAGTTCTTCGGCCTCTCCGCGCGGATGGTGTCGATGATCGTCTGCGCCACCGCCTGCGGATCCGCGCCGTGCCGCACCACCGGCATCGCGTGCGCCACCCCGCATGTCTCGAGCGCGCGCCGAAGGACCTCGGCCCCGTCCACGTCGTCGCCCTCGATCAGCATCCCGCCGGTGTAGCGGTCCACCCGCACGTTCCCCAGGGGTGCCATCGCGGTGAGGAGGTTCTGGCGCAGGCGCCGCTCGAAGAGGCCGCGGTTGCCGCCCTTGAGGGCCACCTCGTGGAAGTGGATGGAGATGGGATCCAACGTCGTGTGCTCCGGCTCGCGATGGGCGCGGGTACGTATCACCCCCGTGCTCGGGTGACACCGTTCACCTGCGTGCGCCCCGGTCCGCCCAGCCGCTGTGCAGGCGGCCCCCGAGACACAGAATCGTGCGCAGCATGTCCACCGGAACCGGCGCCGCCCCACCGAGGATCTTCCTCCTCTCTCCTGCGAACAGCGGCGGCGTGCGCATGCGCCTGCTCACCCGTCCCCAGGCGGCGTTCGCGCTCGCGGTGCAGCTTCGCAGCGAGGAGGGCGCCTCCCTCGGAGACGTCTTCACCTTCGCCAGCGGGCTCTACTTCCGGGGCAAGCGCCTCTACGCGCAGGCCTTCGCCCAGCCGCCGCCGGGCGTGCCGCGCGGGCTGGTGATCACCCCGGACCGGGGGCTGGTGGATCTCAACACGCGGGTGCACCCGGACGATCTGCTGCGTTTCGCCGGGGTGCCCGTGGATCCGGCCGATGCGCGCTTCCGACAGCCGCTGGAGCAGGACGCGGCGGCCCTGGCGGAGCGGCTGGGTCCTTCGGGCGAGGCGGTGCTGCTGGGGAGCGTGGCCACCGCGAAGTACACGCAGATCCTCCTCGCTGCGCTGGGCGGGCGGCTCCTCTTCCCCGCCGAGTTCGTGGGCCGAGGCGACATGAGCCGGGGCGGGCTGCTCCTGCGCTGCGTCCGCGCGGGGACCGAGCTGACCTACGTGCCGGTGGCCGGGGCGGTGGTGAAGGGGAAGCGGCCGCCGAAGCTCACCCGGAGGCCCCCGGGCGGGCGCGGTGCATAGGGGCGGCCCGCATCCATATATGGAGGCTGCATGGACCCTCACCGGCTCGCCGATGATCGCGGATGACGATGAGGGATGAGGATTGATGGAGGTGCATGGGCGCGCCGCTCCCACCCGGCTCAACCCAGCCGGCCTCGACGGCAGGTCGCCACTTTCCTCCGGCGTTGCTACGGTTGCGGCTCAAAGGAGCAGGAGCGCAGACGTGGAGGGCAGGGTGCCGCGGGACTTCGGACATCGCCTCGGGCTTCGACGGGCGGGCGTGGCCATCGCTGCCGCGCTGTTCCTCATCACCTCGGCGCTCCCGCTCGTGGCCTCCGCGGACTCCACCCGAACGGGCCTCGAGCTGCGCCAGCCACACACCTTCTCCACCGACGAGGCGAAGATCCGGATCGACCAGCTCCTCGACTACTGGGAGAGCCGGTTCGGCGTGCAGCGGCGCTGGGAGGGCGACGACGTCCGCGTCCGCGGCAGGTTCTGGGGCATCCACTTCGACGGGGTGGTCCGCGTCCGCGAAGGCGAGGTGGAGGCCATCGCGCGGGATCCGGGCGGCCCCATCCGGCGGCGCACCGCCATCGACTACGTGGCCGGCAAGCTCCGGAAGTACCTCCACCCGACCTACGAAGAGGGTTGACCCGCCGCTCGTCAAGTGCGGGCGGCCAGCCCATCGTTCGAGCGAGGAAGTTGCATTCCGTGGCGTGTCCGTTGCACAACCGCCACCTTCCACCGCTCGATCGGCCCATGAACGACGCCAAGCCCGCACTGGTTGCCACTTTCCTCCTGCTCGCCGCCAGTTTCCCGGCGCTCGCAGTCGAGGCGGCCGCAACGCCGCCCCCCACGCCGGCACCGGAGAAGAAGAGCCTCTTCCGGGGCTCCACCCTCTCCTACTCCCACAGCGCGCGCGCGGTGAGCGCGGACAAGGGGTTCGAGCCGCACTGGAACCCCTACTACGTGCACCGGCTCACGCTGCGCCCGCAGGTGACGATCGCGGACCAGCTCTACGTGCGCGCCTCGGTGGACGTGGGGCAGGAGCTGACCATCGCGGACGACACCAACCAGCGCTACGAGTTCGTCCTCTCGGACGCGGTGCTGGACGTGGGCGCGCTGGGGGTGAAGGACCCGCTGCTCGGGCTGCAGTTCGCGGCGTCTTTGCGCGTGGGGACCGGGCTCTCCAAGGTGTCGCAGGCGCAGACGAAGTTCCTCACCCTCGGGCCGGGCGTCTCGGTGGCGCGGACCTTCGGCCTGCTGGAAGGCCTGAGCCTGCGCTACGACGCGCGCTACACCGAGCGCTTCCACCGCTCCACCACCGCGCTCTACGAGGCCTCCACCCTCGTCATCTGCGAGACCGCCTTCGCCGCCCAGTGCGAGAGCACCACCTCCACCGGCGTGCGCAACGTGCAGCGGGACGTGCTGCAGAGCGTGGGGCTCGGCTTCTCGCCGCACCGCCGCGTCTCCTTCTCCGCCCAGGGCCTGCTCAGCCACGGCTTCCTCTACGCGCTCACCGACACCGGCCGGCTCTCCGGCCTCACCGGCGAGGGCGTCAACACCCGCTACGCCTGGGGCTTCAACCTCGGCGCGTCGGTGAAGCTGACGCGTGAGCTCTCGCTGAACGTGGGCGCCTCCACCTTCGTGCCGCAGCTGCACACCGACGGGCTGCGCCAGCACCCGTTCTTCCACCGCAGCACCAACGTCTACGCCGACCTGGGCCTCGACCTCGAAGCCCTCCTGCAGCGCCTGTAGTCACCCCTGAAGGACCCCATGCACATGAGAAAACACCCCCGTCCGCTCGCCGCGCTCTTCGCCGCGGCCCTGTTTGCGGTCGCGTGCGCGGAGGAGCAGCCGCCCATCGACCGCGTGCAGCCGAACTACTTCGACAAGTCGTTCTTCGTCGGCGCCAACCTGCTCGACACCCTGGACGACCCCGAGTTCTACGCCCAGGGCACCCTGGTGGACGTGGGCTACGGCGCGGCGCAGGACGGCCTGTTCACCTCCACCTACGCGCAGCCGCTCAACCGCATCAAGTGGAGCATCACCGAGGACATGCTCATCGCCCGGCTGGCGTACGAGCGCATCAGCGGCTCCGACGGCAAGGGCGCCGGCAAGGCGACCAACGACGGCATCGTGGTGGCGGCCTACCGGATCCTCAAGCACTTCGACATCCAGCGCTCCTACAACCCTTCCACCGGCGAGAAGTACAACGTGGTGGAGGAGAACGCGGTGGACCGGCCCTGGTTCGAGCGCCAGTACATGCGCGTGGACTGGTCGCGGAACCACAACACCGACAACTACGACTTCGACACGCTCTCGCAGCTCGGCATCTACGGCGGCGTCACCTACGAGCCGCTCGCGTACTACGTGAACGACCCGTCCCACGAGGACGCGCCGCACTTCGCGCCGGAGCAGGGCTACCTCGACATCACCACCAAGGCGTTCGCGCGCCCGAAGCTGGTGGACATCTCGTCGTTCGGCTGGGGCCTGTCGGTCGTCCCCGCCTGCTGGTTCGACGCGGACTTCATGGGCGGCTCCGGGCCGGCCTCGCAGTGCAACCCGGTGGAGCTGACGATCCGCCACTCCTTCTACAAGGTGCCCGAGAGCGACTACGAGCCGGTGAACTGGGACGGCCACCGCTTCCAGGCGTTCGGCGCGTTCTACACGGAGCGCAAGGGCTACGCGCGCAACTACGGGATGACCGACACCCAGTGGCACCGGTTCATCAACCGCTACGACATCTGGGAGCGCCACCACAAGTACGAGAAGCCGGACACGATGGAGGGCGCCATCGCCTGCTACACGCCGGCCACCACCCCGCCGGGCCAGGACCCCAACCGCGACGAGGACGGCAACGGCACCGCGGACGAGTGTGAGGCCGCCGGCAAGGGCTCGCGCTGCGACGCGTTCTCGCAGAAGTGCACCCTGCCCTACCGCGAGCGCACCCCGGTGACGATCGCCACCTACTACGCCAACGGCTCGCACCCGGACTACTACGAGCCCTCCGAGGAGGCGGTGCACGAGTGGGACGTGGCGCTGCGCTCGTCGGTGATGACCGCGCGCTACGCCGAGTGCGTGAAGGTGGGCGGCCAGCCGTCCCAGTGCCGCCAGCAGTGGCCCATCTACTACGGCCAGCAGGACGAGAATCAGGACGCGGTGACGCTGGCCCGCGAGGTGGACGACTGCCGCCGTGGCCGCGCCTACCAGGGCCGTGACTGCAGCGCGCTGGCGGATCAGCTCGGGCAGGACCGTGGCTACACCCGCGGCGTGATCGAGCTGGCGAAGATGGAGGAGATGATGGTCCTCTGCCACAGCCCGGTGGAGGCAGGTGACCACCCGGCCTGCGGCCCCGAGTCGGTGCGGCTGCCCGGTGGGATCACCGCGCGCATGTGCAAGGAGGCGCGCGCGGAGGGTGTGGACAAGGACCTGATCAGGGCGTGCACCGACGCGCGCAACGTCCGCAAGGGCGACCTGCGCTACCACGCGGTGAACGTGATCGAGACCCCGCAGACGCCGTCGCCGTGGGGCATCATGGTGGACGCGGTGGACCCGCTCACCGGCCGCACCGTCTCCGGCAGCGCCAACGTGTGGAGCCACGTCAACGACCTCTGGAGCCAGGGGATCGTGGACACCGCCCGCTACATCAAGGGCGAGCTGCGCACCGAGGACGTCACCGAGGGCACCTACGTGCAGGACTGGGCGGCGGCTGCAGAGGCGGCCTCCCGGAACGGCGCGGCGCCTCTGATGACCCGCGAGGAGGTCTCGCAGCGGATCCGCCAGTTCGCCAAGGGGCACGTGAGCCACAACGCCTCGGGCAAGATGGAGAAGGTGGAGGAGCTCTCGCCGCAGCTCAAGGCCACGCTGCGCAACGTGCGCCGGCAGCTCGACGGCATCCGGGCGGACGCCACCGCGCCCTCGGTGTCGCAGCCGATGTACGAGGCCCGCCGCCAGCGCGCGCTGGGCTCGAAGACGGAGGCGGCGCTGACCACGCCGATGATGCAGCAGCGCGCGGGCGTGAACTCCATCCTCACCGACATCCAGTCGGTGATGCACTTCGCCTCGCCGATGCGCGGCGGCTCCCCGCACATCGCGCGGGACTACGAGCGCCGCCGCGAGCTCGCGTATGCGGACCGGGGCGCCTGCGTGCTCCACGAGGCCCCGGCGCCGTTCGCCATGGCGGACCTCTCGGACCTGCTGGAGGCCAAGTTCGGCGCCTTCAACGGGCAGGAGTCCAAGGGCCGGCAGCTCGAGCGGGCGGAGAAGATGCGCCGCTACCTCGCGCACAAGGCGCACTTCGCGGTGATGACCCACGAGCTGGGCCACTCCATCGGCCTGCGGCACAACTTCGTGTCCTCGTCCGACGCGTGGAACTACCGCCCGCAGTACTGGCAGCTCCGCACCGACAACGGCCTGAACAGCGACTTCTGCGCGGACGTGTCGCCGGACGGCTCGTGCGTGGGCCCGCGGTACCTGGACCCGGTGAACGACAACGAGCGGAAGAACGTCATCACCATGTTCATGCAGTCCTCGTCGATGGAGTACCCGGGCGAGGCGATGCAGGAGTTCATCGGCGCGGGCGCTTACGACTTCGCGGCCACCCGCATGTTCTACGGCGACGTGGCGCCGGTGTTCTTCGACACCTCGTTCAGCGTGGGCAACCCTGCCTCGCTGGGGCCGCTGGAGAAGATGGACAGCTTCGGCGGCATCCTCGGCTTCCAGCCCACGGTGAAGGACGAGAGCGGGCCGACGTTCACCTCGACCCGTGACATCCACTACTCGGAGCTGCAGCAGCACTACTCGCTGATCGGCAACTGCCGCGAGGTGGACCCGCTGAAGTTCAAGCCGGCGCGCTGGGACGAGGCGAAGCACGGCACCTGGCACCCGCTGCTCGACGGCCTCATCGTCGAGGTGGGCGGCAAGCACACGCGCTGCGCCCAGCAGCCGGTGGACTACGTGTTCTGGGACGAGCTGCGGAACCCGACGACGACCGAGGTGGGCAGCACCCTGGGCGGGCCTTCGGTGGACAAGACCGGCCGGGTGCGCTTCCCCTACGGCTTCGCCACCGACCGGTGGGCGGACCTCGGGAACGTGGCGGTGTACCGCGGCGACAACGGCGCGGACCCGTACGAGCTCTTCGACTTCTACATCACGCAGATGGAGGTCAATCACATCTTCGACAACTACCGGCGCAACCGGCACGGCTTCACCGTCCGCGGTGCGTCCGGCCGGACCATGGCCCGCTACAACGAGAAGCTTCGTGATGCGGCCAAGGGCCTGGGCCTGATGGCGACCATCTACCGGGACTTCGCGTACGACGCCGGCTACGACTTCGACACGCTGTGGCCGGTCATCTCGCGCGACTTCTTCGGGCCGAACATCATCGCCTCCGGCATCGGCTTCGACTTCTTCGCGCGGCAGATGGTCCGCCCGCAGGCAGGTCCGCACTACATGCAGAGCTCGCAGAACGGGGAGCTCAACGTGCCGGTGCTGAGGTCCACCGCGGACGCGCTGCTCTCGGATCCGGGCGTGGTGCGGGTGAACGTGCCAAACGGCGCCACCGGTCAGTTCCGGAACGTGAACGCGGGCGGCCGTCTGCTCGAGAACCAGCTCGCCTCGGACAAGGGCGAGTACGACGCCGAGTACACGATCAACGCCGGCACCTATTACGACAAGGCGTACATGGCGATGCTGATGACCGAGTCGGTGGACAACTTCATCTCCGACTCGCGCCGGGACTTCCTCGACTCGCGCTACCGCGCGGTGTCCATGGCGGACCTCTTCCCGGACGGCTACCGGCGCTGGCTGTCGAACAACCTCACCGGTGACGAGCACCTGAAGGGCGCGCGCATCGAGGCGAACGCCCAGGGCGTGCCGCTGGTGGACGGCGAGCTCTTCCCGCAGCGCGGGCTGGGCTGGGCGTCCTGGTGGAAGGACACGCCGGAGATCTGCTTCCCCTCCGAGCTGAACATCCGCTGCGATTCGTCGGCGCAGAACAGCATCCCGGTGGAGTCGCAGGTGGGCTGGGAGCAGCAGAAGTTCCTCATCGCCTGGACGCTGATGTACCTGCCGGAGAACCAGATGCAGACCTGGCTCAACCAGATGAACATCTGGGAGCTGGGCGCGGACACCGATCCGGGCTTCCCCAACCGGATCGAGCTGCACCTGCCCAACGGCAAGACGTACATCGCGCGGACCTTCGGCAAGGAGACGCTGTTCGGTCAGACCGTGCAGAAGGGCATCTCGGCGCGGATCCTCGAGTACGCCAACGGCCTGCTGCGCCGCGCGTACGCGACCACCAACGGACCGGACCTCGACGGTGACGGCCAGCCGGATTGGTTCATCCCGGTGCTGGGCCGCGACGGCCAGCCGCAGGTCCGTTACGATCCGTCCATCTCGTGGATCGACGAGGACGGCTTCATCCCCAACACGCCGCGTCCGAACTGCAACCCGACCAACTTCTCGGGCTGCACCTGCTCGTCGAACAAGGCGTGCGTGGACCTCTCGAAGTACGACCAGGTCCCGGCGTTCATGCGCCAGGCGATGGCCGACTACGGGATGGCCGATCCGTCGATGAAGGGCGTGTACTAGCGCCGGTCGCGGTCACGCCTTGAAGCACCGAGGCCCCTCCTCCGCTCCGGCGGTCGAGGGGCCTTCTCTTTGCCTCAGCGCTCCTTCAGCGCCTTGTCGATCCGCTTCTCGATGTCGCGGCGCAGGCGCTTGCCCTCGGCGATCTTCTCCGCGATCTCGCGCCGCAGCGTGAGCAGTCGCTCGTCGGCCTCGGTCCGGCGGGCGGACTGCTGCCTGGGCGCGGTGATGCGCCCGGTCTGCTCCCGCTTCGCCGTCCGGGTGCTGCCCCCGCCGCGGCGCGCGGTGTGCGTCTTCCCCTTCGCCTTCGCCATCTGCCCCTCCCCTTCGTGCCCTTCGTGCTGGGCGAAGGTGGATCCGATCCGGCGCGGGTGCACCCTGGCCTCGGCCGCCTGCCTGCCGGGCGGGAGCGCGGGACCCGTCCGATGGCCTCGTGGTGCAGCGGCGGGGCGCCCGTTAACGTGCGGGCGTCATGTTCCAACTGAAGTCCGAAGCCGAGCTGCTCGCCGCGTTCCGCACCCGGGACCGCAAGCACGTGGAGCCGCCGCCGGGCCTGCAGTACCCGCTCTTCGTCCGCAACTACTTCGCGTGGGTGGAGCCCGCGGGCGTGCGCGCGTTCATCGTCTTCGCAGCGCCGGACCACACCATCCCCACCGGCATCGCCTTCCGCCGGGACCAGAGTGGCGAGGGCGGCTCGAGCGGCATGTGCGAGTGGTGCCATGCGTACGGCACCAGCGACGAGGTGGGGCTGCTGACCGCGGACGTGAGCGCGCACAAACGGGTGGGCGTGTACCTCTGCCGGGATCTGCGCTGCGAGGCGAAGATCGAGGACGCGGCGGATCGCTCGGGCAGAAACCCGCTGCCGCCCACGCGCCAGGCGCTCGTCCGCATGGGCCGGTTCGCAGAGAAGGCGCTCGGGATCACGCAGACGAACAGGTAGCCGCATCGGGGTGAGGGCGCGTGCGGTAGGATCCTCTTCGCGTGCTCCGGCTGCTCCCCATGATGGTGCTGCTTCTGGCCTCGCCCTCCGCGCTGGCGTCGTTCACGCCGCCTGCTCCGCGGAGCGCACACCTGCTGCCCCGGGACGAGCCGCTCCGCTTCCGCCTCGTGCAGGAGCCACCCGCTGCGAAGACGGATCCCCTCCCCGAACTCCCGCCGCCGGATCCGTACGCCCGCCGCCTGAACCTGAAGGAGGTCGGGGTGGGCGCGGCGATGGTGCTCGCTGCGGACGTGGTCTCGGCGCTGGTCGGCGGAGGCGTGGGCGGCCTGGTCTGGCTCGCGGGCGCGGACCCCATCGTGGCCATCGTGGCGGGCTTCGTCACCTTCCTCGGCGCAGACCTCTTCCTCGCTCCCGCGGGCGCGGCCATCGGCGCGTATTCGGCGTCACCGAAGGGCGGCAACAACGGGATGCTGGGGGCGGTGCTCGGGGCGGGGATGGCACAGCTCGCGTACACCGCGGTCTTCACTGGAGTGGGCGTGGGCTTCGGCGTGCTGGTGCGCGTGTTCTCGCCGCAGTCGCTCACCACACAGGCCGGTGCGCTGCTGGTGAGCCTGGCGCTGCTTGTGGTGCACACCGCGGTGCTCCCGGTGGGCGCATCGCTCGGCATCCACTGGGCAGCGCCCGAGCCGGAATCCCGTCCCCTCCCGCTGGCGACCTCGCCGCACGACCTCTACGCGCAGGCGCTGCTCCGGCCCGCGCCCGCCCTTGCCCTCCGCTTCTAACCCCTGGGGAACGACCATGTCCGCCGCCCGCCGCAAGTCCGCCGATACCGACGCCGTCCTCCAGGAGCTCCGCGCGTTCGGGCTCCGCTACCCCGGCGCCCACACGAAGAGCCCGTGGCCCGAACACCTGGACCTCGCGGTGAACGACAAGACGTTCGCCTACCTCTCCATCGAGGGGAAACCGATCTCCATCTCCTGCAAGCTGCCGCAGTCCAACGCGGCCGCGCTGATGCTCCCGTTCTCGAAGCCGGCCGGCTACGGCCTGGGCAAGAGCGGGTGGGTGCAGGCGGAGTTCGCGCCCGGAGAGGTGCCGCCGGTGGACCTGCTCAAGGCGTGGATCGACGAGAGCTACCGCGCCCAGGCGCCGAAGAAGCTGGTGAAGCAGCTCGACGCGAGCGACCCGGTGAAGGAACCGGCGAAGGCGCCCGCAAAGAAGGCGCCGCCGAAGGAGGCTCCCGGGAAGAAGGCTCCGCCGAAGAAGGCGCCGGCGAAGAAGAAGCCAGCGCCACGCAATCGGGCCTGACATCGATGGAGATGGCGAAGAAGTTCAGCCTCACGATCAACGTACCGTGCCCGAACCGGCCCAACGCAACATTGTCTGTTTCTCAGAGAGATTGCCGTCCGGGCACTCGCCGCCGCATCTGCATCTGGCCAAAGGAAAGATCCCCCGTCCGCGTTCGTTGTTCGTCTGAACCTCCGTGCAAACGGACGACGCTCGAGAAGAAACCCCGGCGGAAGCAGCAACTTGGAGCCGTACCATTGGTTCTTGATGTGGGGTGCGCCATGAGGCCCATGGTCATTGTTCCAATCATTGCCTCCATCCTCAGTGCGTGCGGGCCAGGGGAGCCGGGCTCTCCCAAAGATGCCGGCCACGATGCGGGGATTGTCGTTCCGTTGGAGGATGCCGGCGCCAGCCCGGATTCTGGCCTCGGAGATGCTGGAGTTGAATGAGGCCATGGGGGCGCGCGATTCTTCCCGGTTCCGATCTCTCCTCGGCGCGCGTGCTTAGAACATTGCAGGGACTTGGGCGGCAAATGCGAAGCGTCCACGCATAACAGCCGCATCACATCGACTGTTTTTTTTGATTACGGGTTGTGCGAGATTGATATTTACCCTTGCTCGGCCGTGCCTGACGCGAAGTACGTGTGCTACCGGGACGAACATGAGGTCCAGATCGGCGAATTGGAGCGTCAACTTTGCTCGTGTTCCAAGGTGACGGACGCCGGGACGCCCTGACTGGGTATTGAGAAAGCCCTTCTGGGGATGGACAGTCCGCCCCGGCGCCTGCGCGTTGTGGCGCTGATCCCGCGCGGTTCAGGGACTCACGGCGCCGCGGCGCGATACAGCTCGATGGTCTGCAGCTCGTCGTGCGCGTGCTCGAAGCCTGTGGCTTCGCGAAACGCGCTGCCGTCGATCACGATCGGGTACTTGAGGTGTGAGAGCGCGCCGGGCGGCAGCTTCGGGAAGCCGAAGCGCCCGAGCATCGCGCGCAACACCCGCTCCGGCGTGGGGATGGGCGTGCGCCCCGCGTGGCGGATGACCGCGGAGAGCGGGAGCGGCGCAGGCCCGGACACGTTGAAGATCCCGCGCACCGACTTCTCCAGCGCAAGCACCACCGCGTCCACCGCGTCGCTCTCCTGCATGAACTGGAAGAGCGGGTCGTAGCCCAGCACGGTGGGGATGCGCCGTCCGCGGAGGAACGAGGCCAGCGTCCCCGATCCCGGCTCGCCGAGCGTGTAGCAGAAGCGCAGCACCGCGGTGGTCATCTGCGGCGTGCGCCACAGCGAGTTGGCGGCGTAGAGGTCCGCGGCCACCAGGTCTGCGAGCTCGGGGAAGGCGTCCAGCGCGAGCGGGGGTTCGTGCTCGGTGTGGTAGAGCGGAGAGTCCGGCGCAGCGCCGTAGAAGGTGTGGCGCCCCACGAAGACGGTCTGCTTCACGCCCCACTGGTGCGCGTACTCGAACACCGCCTGCGTCCCGCCGAGGTTGATCCGGTGCCGCGCCTCGCCGTCCGCCGCCAGCGCGCTCACCGTGGCCATGTGCACCACCGCGTCCGGGCGCACCTTGCGGAAGACGTCCTCCGCCGCGCGCTTGCGGATGTCGAAGCGGTAGTGGGTGAGCCCTGCCGGCGCGGAGCTCCACGGGCGCGGATCGATGCCGAAGACCTCGTGTCCACGCTCCATCAGCCGGCGCGCCACGAGCCGCGCGATGCCGCCACTGACGCCGGGGATGAGCACCTTCACGTCGCGCTCCTCCCGCGGGCGATGAGCAGCGCGATGCGATCCTTCACCTGATCCACGTAGCGCTCGATGACGCGGTCGTCCTCGTTGCCGGTGCCCTCGAAGAGCATGGGCTCGCCGTAATGCACCGCCAGCGGCACGGGCAGCGGCACGGGCAGCACCCACGGCGTCACCGGCACGTACGGCACCCCCAACAGCTTCCCCAGCAGATAGAGGTTCTTCACCGTGGGGATCGCATCGCCGCCGCCGATGAAGCCGAACGGAACGATCGGCGTCTTCGTCTTCAGGGCCAGGCGCATGAAGCCGGTGCCGAAGTCCACCAGCGAGTCGCGCTCGGGGAAGAGCTTGGCGGTGCCGCGGGCGCCCTCGGGGAAGACCATCAGCAGGCGCTCGTCCTCGAGCAGGCGCACCGCGTGTTCGGGCAGCCCGGTGAACTGACCGGTGCGGCTCGTCCACACCGCGCTCAATGGGAACCGCGCGAGGAACTTCTCCGCCATCCCCTGCCCCAGCCGCGGCGGGTCCATCTCCAGCAAGAGCGAGACGAGCACCATCGCGCCGTCCAGCGCCACGCCGCCGGAGTGGTTGCCCACCAGCATCCCGCGCCCGCGCTTCGGCACGTTCTCGATGCCGTGGCACTGCACGCGGAAGTAGTGCCGGTAGAGAAACGCCAGCGGCGCGGCGGCCAGCGCGAGGTGCTTCTTCGAGATCCCGTACGGGTCGTATCCGAGCGCGTTGAAGGGCAGCTCGAGCCGCTCGACGCGGGCAGCCACGGATTCGTCTGACATTCCGCGCGGAAGATGCCCGCCGCCGCAGGCCGGGTCCAGCGCTCCGGCGCGTCCGCTGGCTGAACTCTGGCTCACGCTGTGCCGCGCTTTCTCTCGACGCACCGCGCCTTCGTGTCCATCTTTCCCCTCATGAAGCCCGGCGAAGCACGCGCGATCCTCTACACCCACCACGAGCTCGAAGGCCCGGTCCGGCTGACGGCGGCGCTGCGCCGCGCGGGCTTCCACCTCGAGACCCGGCTGCGCGAGGTCCAGGACGGCGACGACGACGCGGCGCTGGTGGTGGTGATGGGCGGCCCGATGGCGCTCTACGAGGCGGACCGGCACCCCTTCCTGAACGACGAGCTGCGCGTGGTGGAGAAGCGCTTGAAGGAGCGGCGTCCGGTGCTGGGGATCTGCCTCGGCGCGCAGATGATCGCCCAGGCGGCGGGCGCGCGGGTGCAGAAGGGTGAGGCGGGCACGGTCATCGGCGTACTGCCGATCACGCTCACCGCCGAGGCCCAGGCGGATCCGCTCTTCGCCGGCTTCGAGGAGCGCTTCGAGGTCCCCCACTGGCACGGCGACACGTGGACGCCGGTGCCTGGCGCGGTGCGGCTGGCGTCGTCGGCGCGCTACGAAGAGGCCTTCCGGCTGGGGAACGCGCTGGCCTTCCAGTTCCACCCGGAGCTCGACGCGCAGACCTACGAGCGCTGGACGCGCGCGCTCCCCGAAGAGGTGGCGAAGACCGGCCGCACGGTGCAGGAGGTGCTGGCGCGCGACCTGCCGCGGCTGAAGTTGGCGGAGCGGGACATGGGACTTCTGCTCGAGCGCATCGCCTCGTTCTTCGCGCGCGAGGTGGGGGCGGCCCCCGAGGAGCGCTACCTGTTCACGGTGGAGCAGTCCCTGCCGCTCGAGGAGCGCGGGATGGTGCTTTGGCCCGGCATCCCCAGGCGCACGCCGATCGTCCGCGTGGGCGAGCGCGTGGAGCTGGTGCGTCCGGACGCCACCCGCCTCTCCGGCACCGTTCGCGGCATGGGCGCGTTCGGCGCGGAGGGCGCGTCGCTGCCGTTGCTGGTGCAGCTCGACGAACAGGGCGCCAGCATCCCGCCCGGAACCGAGGCGCTCACCCGCGCCAGGCCCTTCGAGCTGCGCGGCGCCTGAGCAGCCCGCCGTCCGAGCGCACGGCCCGGGCGCAGCCTCAGCGGGATGCGATCCCTACCCTTCTCCTCAGGATGCGGGAGGAGACGGCGAACGGAGGGAGGGGCGCTCTCCGCGCGCTCCGGTGGCTGGGAGTGGCCGCGGGGCTGACGCTGACGGCGTGTGCTTCGGACGGGCCGCGCGGGCTGACTGCGGTGGCAGGCGGGCAGGCGCCGCTCGTCGAGGCGAAGGAGAAGCCGCAGATCGACCCGGCGGTGAAGGACGGCGTGGCGCGGGCACTGAAGGCCATCGGGCAGATGGGATCGGCCGCTGATCCGGCGCTCCTCATCGGTGCCGGGGTCGGCGCCGGGGCGGGTATCGGCGGTGCGGGCACCGAAGGCGACGAGGATGCCGAGCGAGACGACGCAGCGCTGGAGCAGGCGCGTCGCGAGGCACAGCTCGAAGCGCTCGAGCAGTGGCTGGAGCCTCGGGAGGAGTCCGTGCACGGCGAGGTGCTCGACTTCTACGCGACCCGCGACTGGACGCCGGCGTGGGTGACGAGCACAGAGGGCCGCAAGCGTGCGCGGGCATTGATCGGAAGCGCGTGCGGCGTGACCGGAGAGGGGCTGGATCCCTCGGGCTGGTCGCTCGACGAAGCGCTGGCGCGGCTCGAGGCGCTGGAGCGCACGGATGCGGACGGTGAAGGCGCGGTGCCCGCCGCGCTCGAAGCGGAGCTGGCGCTGACGGCGACCTTCCTGCGGATCGTGGACGACGCGCGGCACGGTCAGCACGATCCCGCGTCCGTCCGCTGGCTCATCTCGCGCGAGGACGGCTCACGCGCCTCGCCGCATCGGCTGCTCGGGGCGCTGGCACATCCCGAACGCCCACCCGACGCGCGGTTGCCGCGCCCTGCCCATCCCCAGTACGCGCGGCTGTTGAAGGCCAGGCACGCGCTTGAGACGGTGAGGGCGCGGGGCGGATGGCCAGAGGTCACACCCGGCAGCATCCTGAAGCCCGGCGACGAGGGCCCGCGGGTGGTGGAGCTGCGCCGGCGGCTGGCGGCATCGGGGGAACTCGGCGAGCACTCGGACACACCTGTCTTCGACGACGCGCTGGCCGAGGCGTTGAAGCGCTTCCAGCGGAACCGGGGCCTGGACGAGGACGGGCTGGTGGGGACGGCGACGCTGGCGGCGCTGCGCGAGCCGGTGGAGGCGCAGCTCGAGCGGATCGCGGTGAACCTCGAGCGGCTGCGGTGGCTCCCCTGGCCGATCGAAGGCCGGCACCTGGTGGTGAACCTGCCGGACTACACGCTCGAGGCGAAGGAAGGCGCGCGCACGCTCTTCACCAGCCCGGTGGTGGTGGGCGTGGAGGACTGGCAGACGCCGATCATGGTCTCGAACATCGTCCGGGTGGAGGTGAACCCGCGGTGGACGGTGCCGCCGCGCATGGCGCGCGAGAAGATCTTCCCGAAGTACCAGGCCTCACCCGAGGAGGCGGCGCGCGGCGGGATGCGCGTCATCGACAACGAGAGCGGCGAGGAGGTCGATCCGGTGAGCGTCGACTGGGAGGCGGCGGAGCCGGGGCGATACCGCCTGGTGCAGCGTCCAGGCCCCGGCAACCCGATGGGCGAGGTGAAGCTGCCCATGGACAACCGCCTGATGATCTACCTCCACGGCACCAACGAGCCGCGGGCGTTCGAGCAGTCGCGGCGCGCGCTCAGCCACGGGTGCGTGCGCGTGCAGGCGCTGGACGAGGTGAGCCGCTTCGCCCTGCCGGAGGAGGCGCATGCCCGCTACGCCCAGGCGCGCGAGGGCCGCCGCGAGACGACGCTGAAGCTGGACACGCCGCTGCCCGTCTACTTCGTCTACTTCACCGCCTGGGTCGACGACGACGGGACGCTGCAGCAGCGGGAGGACGTGTACGGCCAGGATGCGCGGCTGGCGAAGACGATGCGCCCGGCGGAACCGGCCGAGGCGCCGCGCGCGTGCCGCTGAGGAAGAAGCGCGGTGGCGGTATGCGACGTGCAACAGACCACGGCAACACGGACCGCCCGTCGCAGCGAAGGGGCTGCAGGCGGTCGGTGGAGAGGCTGAGGAGTGCAGAACTTGCGCAGTGGCCGCGAAAAACGAAGGCGCGGTCTCTCTGGAGGCAGACATGAAGAAGATGACCACGGCAGCCCTGGCAGTGATCGCGGCGTTCACGTTCAGCAGCACGGCGGCGCTTGCGCAGGAGGACAAGAAGACCGCGCGTCTGTGGAAGGCGAAGTGCGGCTCGTGTCACGGCCAGGAGGGTGCGGGTGACACCCAGAAGGGCAAGGACATGAAGATCAAGGACCTCACCAGCGCGAAGTGGCAGGCCAGCGTGAAGGATGAGGACATCAAGAAGACCATCACCGAGAAGCAGACGGTCGACATCGACGGGAAGAAGGAGGAGATCCACGGCTTCGCCGAGGAGCTCAAGCCGGAGCAGGTGGACGCGCTCGTCGGCTACCTCCGCGCGCAGAAGAAGTAGC
>CAZCWA010000008.1:0-11107 GCA_964502265.1 uncultured Myxococcaceae bacterium
CGCAGGCGAGTTGAAGAGAGGCGGCCAGGGCGAAGACCGCGGAGAACAGGGGAGCGTTTCTCATCGACATGAAGAGGCGTTCTTACGCCTCTCATTTCCTGCCGTCACCTCGTGCCGCCGCCGAGAGTCGATCAGGACCGGTTGACGCAGCGCGTGAGGTCAGTGCGGGTGTCCCAGGCGCACCTGGATCTGCGGGTGACGCTCCACCAGGACAAGCAGCCGTCCGAGGCTCTCCGCGCTGCGGACCTTGTCGGCGGAGAAGGTGCCGGGCTCGCCCGCGTTGTCCCAGCCCCAGCGGGTGTGGCAGGCGTCTGCCACGAAGAGCACCGGTCCGTCCTCGGTGCGCGCCAGGTAGGCGGTGCTGCCCCCGGTGTGGCCCGGCACCCAGATGGCCCAGAGCGTCCCGTCGCCGAACACGTCCACCACGCCATCGAAGAGGGGCGCATCACCGGGCCGCAGTGCGCCGTCCGCCGAAGCGCCGAACTGCCACTCCTGCACCGGCCCCATGCCCTCCATCGCGCGGTTCAAGGTCCCGCGGGTGAAGAGGTTCTGGAAGCCGCGCGCGGCCGTCTCGCCGGGGCCGGTGTGGACGGGGACATGGCGCGGCACGTCCGGCAGCCCGGTGACGTGGTCGAGGTGCAGGTGGGTGAGGAACACGCCGGACAGCGGCGTCCCGTGGCGCGCCAACCACTCCCCGAGCGGGCCGGGCGTACCGAGGCTCTCGAGCAGCTCCGCGGTGGTGGCGGCGCGCCCGAGCCGCTCCACCTCGTCAGCGCGAAGCGCGGGCTGGAGATCCCGCGCGTCCGCCTCGTCGCCGAGCTCCTCACCGAAGAGCTGGCCGCCGCACAGCGGGCTCAACAGGCCCCGCCGGTCCCGCTGGCCCCTCTCACGCCCGCTCGAAGCGGGCCTGGAAGAAGCGGAGGAAGCGGGGCTCGTACGTCATCTTCAGGCCCCTCGCCTCGCCGCGGAGGTCCCACGCGGCCTTCACGGCCTCGGCGGTGACGTCCATGTGGGCCTGGGTGTAGACGCGCCGGGGGATGGTGAGCCGCACCAGCTCCAGCTTCGGCAGCCGGTCCTTCCCGGTCTCCGGATCGCGCCCCGCGCTCACCGCGCCGCGCTCCATGCCGCGGATGCCGGAGTCCAGGTAGAGCTGTCCCGCGAGCGCCTGCGCCGGGTACTGCGTCTGCGGGATGTGCGGATAGAACGCCCTCGCGTCGAGGAACACCGCGTGCCCGCCCACCGGCTTCACGATGGGGATGCCCCAGCCCTCGAGCAGCTCCCCGAGGTAGCGCACCTGGCCGATGCGCGCGCGCATGTAGTCGTCCTGCACCGCCTCCTCGATGCCGATGGCCATCGCCTCCATGTCGCGCCCGGCGAGGCCGCCGTAGGTGTGAAGGCCCTCGAAGAGGACGACCAGGTTTCGCATCTCCTCGAACAGCTCGAAGTCGTTCACCGCGACCCAGCCGCCGATGTTCACGAGCCCGTCCTTCTTGGCGCTCATCCACGCGCCGTCGAAGTGGCCGCAGAACTCGCGGACGATCTGCTCCAGGCCCTTGTCCGCGTAGCCGGGCTCGCGCTCCTGGATGAAGAAGGCGTTCTCCACCACCCGCGTCGCGTCGAGGAACACGCGCACGCCCTTCGCCGCGCACAGCGCCTTCACCTCGCGCGCGTTCTGCATGCTCACCGGCTGGCCGCCGGCCATGTTCACCGTGGCGGCCACGCAGACGTAGGCCACGTTCGCCGGGCCCTCGCGCTCGATCAGCGCCGCGAGCTTGTCGAGGTCCACGTTGCCCTTGAACGCGCCCTCGCGGGACGGGTCGTGCGCCTCGTCCACGATGATGTCCACGAAGCGGCCGCCGGCGAGCTCCTGATGCGCGCGCGTGGTGGTGAAGTACATGTTCCCGGGCACCACCTGGCCCGGCTTGATCGCCGCGCGGCTGATGAGGTGCTCGGCGCCGCGCCCCTGGTGGGTGGGCACGAGGTACGGGTAGCCGAAGTAGCGCTGGATGGCGCTCTCCAGCCGGTAGTAGTTCCGGCTGCCCGCGTAGGCCTCGTCGCCCACCATCAGCCCCGCCCACTGGCGATCGCTCATCGCGCTGGTGCCGCTGTCGGTGAGCAGGTCGATGTACACGTCGTCGGACTTGAGCAGGAACGTGTTCCAGCCCGCCTCGTCGAGCGCCCTCTCGCGCTGCTCGCGGGTGGGCAGCCGGATGGGCTCCACCATCTTGATCTTCCACGGCTCCGCCCAGGACCTGCGTCCGTGCTGCTGACCCATCGTGCGCGTCATGCGTACATGCCTCTCGCTCTCGGTGCGACCCGCGTCCGTCGCGGGGCGGCCGGCCGGGTTGCAGGGAGCGGGCCGTTGGGAAGGCGCGAAGGCGAGCACCGCGCTGTGAGGCCGCCCGCGCAGCTTCTGCGTTCCGATGCCCGAGGACGCAGAAGCTGCGGGCGTCCGATGGTGAAACAGCTCCGGTCACCGCCCCGGCAGGATCTCCCTCAGGTACGCGTCCGCGCCCCGCTCGCGCGACCACTGGCGCGGGTAGCCCAGCGAGACCTCCTCGAAGCGCACCCCGTCCTGCCACCGCGTCTGCGGGATGTGGAGGTGGCCGTAGACGACGGCGCGGGCGCGGAAGCGCAGGTGCCAGTCCTCGGTTCGCCGGGTGCCGCACCAGATGGAGAAGCGTGGCACCGCCGGGAGGACCGCGTGGTCCCGCCGGAGCGGGAAGTGGTTCACCAGCACCGTGGGCACGTCCTTCGGCAGCGCGTCGAGCCGCTCGAACGTGGCGTCGCAGCGCGCGTGGCACCAAGCCTGTCGTGAAGGGAAGGGCGAAGGAGAGAGCAGGTGCTCGTCGGTGCAGAGCAGGTTCGCCTCCAGCGCCCACTGCAGCGCCTCGTGCGGCCCCATCCCGTCCGGCGCGAAGGAGTAGTCGTAGAGGAGGAAGAGGGGACAGATGAAGCACGGGCCGCCCTCGCCCTCCCACAGCGGGTAGGGATCCTCCGGGGTGAGCACGCCCTCGCGCCGGCAGGTCTCCACCAGCCGCCGGTACTTGTCTTCGCCGGTGATCCGATCCGGGCCGGGCCGCGTCCACAGCTCGTGGTTGCCCGGCACCCACACCAGTCGCGCGAACTTCGGCGCGAGGACGTCGAAGGTGGCGGCCAGCTCCTGCTCCGTGTCCCCGATGTCGCCGGCGAGGATCAGCCAGTCGTCCGGACGCGGCGTGATCGTCCGCAGCCCGGCGAGGTTCTCCGGCCGCCCCACGTGCAGATCGCTGATCGCCCAGAGCTTCACCCCGGGACGCGTATCACGGTCACTCCACGTCGAACCGAACGGCGGAGGGACGCCAGACCTCGATCTGGGCCAGCGTCACGCCGGAAGCGCACAGCGCGACGATGCGCGCGATCACCTCCGCACGGGGCAGCTCCTCGAAGCGCCGGCCGCCGGTGGAGGGATCCGGCCAGGCGATGAGCCGGCGGTCATCTGCCTGCGGCGAGACGCTGGGAGGGCGGGCCGTGGCCGTCGCATCCTCCGAGCGCGCGCTGCCCGCCGACGCGGCGACGGCGGCGCTCGCCATGTCGTCAGAGGGCGCAGTCGCAGGCGGCACGGAAGCGGCGGGCGAGGGCTCGGGCTGGGGCGGTGCGGCAGCGGGAGCGACGGCCGGCGCGGGAGGAGGTGGCGGAGGGGTGGCGGCGGGCGTCGAAGCCTGAGCGACGAGCCTCGGCCGCGCGGCGGTCTCGAAGTGGCGGGCGAACTGCGGCAGGCGCGGGACGTTGCCCGAGTAGCGTCCGTCGAGCGCGTTCTGGGTCATCTGCCAGTCGGTGAGGCAGGTGATGACCGCCCAGCGCTGTGCGTACCGCGGGTTCTTGTTCTCGCGGACCAGCGCCCAGAGCGAGCCCCACTTCTCGTTTTCGATGTGCACGAGCTTGGAGGGCTGCGCCGAGTCGACGATGTCGTAGACGCGCTCCTCGTCCTCCATCGCGTCCCAGATGGCGAAGTCGAGCTGGTAGGAGACCGCCGCATCGGAGAGGTGGCCGCCCTCTTCGAGGAAGTCCCGCGCCCGTTCGCGGAACCGCTGCACCGCGTGCTCGCTGACGGCGAGGTGGGGCGAGTACGAGTCCATCGGTGCGCGATGTGCCTTGGCCATGCGCCCATGATCGAACACTGGTCGCCGGAGTCCAAACGCTCTCGTGCTCGCCTGTCCACTCGTGGGCGGTGTCAGCCTCCTGCGCATCAGCCGGGCGGCGGGCGGCCGGGCGAGCGCTCCAGACCGGAAAGACCGCCGAAAGGCGCGCCGAGTGGTTCCAGCGCCACGGATGAAGTTCATCGACACCGTCCGGGAGGAGTTGTCCAGGAGTTCACGTTGCGTGCGGGCGAAATGCAAGCATTCCCGCGCAGCGTGTTGAACCGTGCAAGTGCGACCGTCGCTCACGGCTCGCGCGATTCGCGGCGTCCACCCGGGTTGCTGGCACCGCTTCCAGGGGCAAAGGCCTGCCGCCCACCCTGCAGGCGAGGGTGCGCGAAATGGGGATCAACAGGACCCGCTTCCGGAAGGCCGTCGTAGTCTCCGCCGGCCATGTCTGCCCTGCGCTCGAACGTCCGCCCCTTCCTCCTCCTCCGCGCGGGGGTGATGGCCTTGTGGGTCGGGGCGGTGGGCGCGTGTGGACCTGTGCCCATCGATCCGGAGCCGCAGGCGGATGCCGGCATCACGCTGCCACAGGACGACGGAGGCACCGCGCACGAGGACGGAGGAACAGACCCCGGCGAGGACGGAGGAACGAACCCCGGCGAGGACGGCGGCACCGATGCGGGTCCCGACTGGCCCTTCCCGGAGACGACGCTCCTGTCCGGTCCTTCGGGGACGGTGGCCACGGACAGCGCGACCTTCACCTTCACCGCCAACGATCCACGGCACCTCTTCGAGTGCAGCCTCGATCAGGTGGCGTGGGATCCGTGCACCTCGCCTGCGACGTACTCGGCGCTCGCGGACGGCGAGCACACCTTCGAGGTCCGCGCACTCTCACCGGACGGGGAGTGGTTCGATCCGTCGCCGGCGATGCGCGTCTGGCGCATCGAGACCGGGCCGGGGACATCGACCGTCATCCGGGTGATGGCGGCGAACATCACCAGCGGGAACTACCAGGCGTACACGCCGGGTCACGGGGTGCGGATCTTCCAGGGGCTCGAGCCGGACATCGTCGCCATCCAGGAGTTCAACTACGGCAACAACACCTCGGCCTCGATCCGCGACTTCGTCGACCTCGCCTTCGGGCCCGAGTTCCACTACTCGCGCCAGGACGGCGTGCAGATCCCCAACGGCATCATCAGCCGCTACCCGATCATCGAAGAGGGCGTCTGGGAGGATCCCGAGGTGGGCAACCGCGACTTCAGCTGGGCGCGGATCGACGTGCCGGGCCCCATCGACCTCTGGGTGGTGAGCGTGCACTTCCTCACCTCGTCCGCCGCCAAGCGCAACGCCGAAGCCACCGCGCTGGTGAGCCGGATCAACCAGCACGTGCCGCCGGGCGACTACCTGGTCGTCGCGGGCGACTTCAACACCGCCAGTCGCAACGAGTCCGCCATCACGCGCCTGTCGCAGGTGGTGATCACCTCGAACACGGTCTCGCCCTATCCGGTGGATCAGAACGGCAACGGGAACACCAACGCCTCGCGGTCGAAGCCCTACGACTGGGTGCTCGCGGACGAGGACCTCGCGCCGAAGGAGGTGCCGCTGGTGGTGGGCACCAGCAGCTATCCGCACGGGCTGGTGTTCGACAGCCGCGTCTACACGCCGCTCTCGGATGTCTACCCGGTGCTCCAGAACGACAGCGGCGCGCCGAGCATGCAGCACATGGCGGTGATGAAGGCGTTCCAGATCCCCTGAGCCCGGGGCCCCTTCAGCGGCCGCTAGAAAACCTCGGCCGCGGCGCCCGGCGCCCCCGGGTTGGTGCCCGAAGGACCGCCCGCGCCCGGCGTCCCCGCGCTGAGGACGTTGCCCGCCACGTCGGTGGCGGTGCCCACCCGGTAGACCGCGAACGACGGCCCACCCGCGCCGCCGCCCCCGTGACCGCCGCGTCCGCCCGCGCCGCCGCTTCCACCGTTGCCGCCGCGTCCGACCTCGCCGGTGCACACCGTGGCCCCGCCGCCCCCGGCGCCGCCCTGACCGCCGTTGCCGCCGCCGCCGCCCGCGCCGCCGTTGCCGCCCGCGCCGCTGGAGATCTCGTTCGCCTCGAGCACGAAGCCCTCCGACGCCACGAGGAACACGCCAAACGATCCGCCGCCCGCCGAGCCACCTGCGCCGCCCGTTCCGCCGCAGCCGCCTCCACCGCCACCTCCGCCGCCGTTGCCACCGCCGTCGTTGGCGAAGAACGCGCCCTGGCCACCGCCGCCACCTCCGCCGCCGCCTCCTCCGCCGTTGCCGCCGAGGCCGCCTCCGCTTCCGGCCGCGCCCAGCCACACGCCGCCGGTCACGGCTCCGCCCACGCCGCCCGCGCCCGCCGGGCCCGAGGGTCCCGTGGCTCCGACCGCGCCGTTGGTGCCCGCTCCGCCCGGGTTGCCGCCTCGGCCAGCGGCGCCGCCTGAAGCGCCGCCCACGCCGGGGCTCCCCGCGACCCCGTCGTTCGAACCCTCGAGACCGCCGCGCCCGCCCGCGCCGCCGGTGCGTCCACACGGTGAGCTGCCCGCGCCGCCGCCCAGCCCGTGCTGGCCGTCACAGGAGCCGCCGCCGCCGTTCTGCCCGTTCCCACCGGCCGCGCCCCCGCTTCCCGGCGCGCCGGCGACGCCCGGCCCCGCGCTGCCGGCTTCGACCACCGAGTTGCGCAGCGTGAGCGCCGTGCAGCCGGTGCAGTGGAAGGCGTAGTTGGAGACGCCCGGTGTGTTGACCCCGCTGGTGCGGATGGTCACCCGGTCGATGACCGTGGGCTGGTCGATGCCGTTCCCCTCCACCGCCACCACGCGCCCGTCGTGCACGACGCCGTGGGTGAGGATCGCCGTGTGGCTCGCGCCGCGCACCCAGCCCTGCGACCGGTTGTAGCCGCCGAAGATCGACACGCCGTTCACCAGCGTCACCCGCCCGGCGTAGGTGCCGTTGGAGAGCAGGACGTGCGGGCGCCCGCTGCTGCTCGCCAGGGCCAGCGCGGTGGCCACCGTCCGCACCGGCGCGTTGCGCGTGCCCATGTTCGAGTCGGAGCCGCTGATCGCGTCGACGAACACGGAGGCGGCCGCGTCGCCGTCCACCCCGTCGCAGTTCGCGTCGACGAAGGCGTCGTCCGGCGCGTCGGTGGGGCCGAGGTAGTTGCAGGCGTACTCGCAGCCGTTGGCCGGGTTCCCGTCGAGGTCCCAGAAGCCGGGCTGGCAGGCCACCAGCGCGCACGCGCCGCCGGAGCAGGCGGGGACGCCGTTGGCGTAGCTGCACGTGTTGCCGCACGCGCCGCAGTGGGCGATCGAGTTGTCGATGTTCGCCTCGCAGCCCGTCGCCACCTGTCCGTCGCAGTCCCGCCAGGTCCCCGCGCACTGCCCGATGCTGCACGTCCCGGCCGCGCAGACCGGGTTCGCGTTGGGCGGCGCACAGGCCGCACCGCACGCGCCGCAGTTCGAGAGGTCCGTGGTGAGGCTCGTCTCGCAGCCGTCCTGGGGGTTGGTGTTGCAGTCGCCGAAGCCCGCGTTGCAGCTCCCCACCTCGCACGTTCCGCCGGAGCAGGCGGGGACGCCGTTGGGGGCGGTGCAGACGGTGCCGCAGGCCCCGCAGTGGTTGGGGCTCGTCTGGAGGTTCACCTCGCAGCCGTCCGCGAACTGGCCGTTGCAGTCGGCGAAGCCGGGCACGCAGTGGACGATGAAGCACCCGCCGTTGAAGCACGAGGTGACCGCGTTGGGCGCGCGGCAGGCCCGGCCGCACACGCCGCAGTGGTCCACGTTGTCGAGCAGGTTGGTCTCGCAGCCGTCCGCGTAGGTCTGGTTGCAGTCGCCGCGGCCCGTCTGACAGGTGGCGATGACGCAGGTGCCGAGCATGCACTGCCCATTGCCGAAGGCCGGGGTGCACGTGTTCCCGCACGCGCCGCAGTGCTCGGAGCTGGCCTGGCCATAGACCTCGCAGCCGTTCTGCGCCTGCCCGTCGCAGTCGAGGTAACCGTTGCGGCAGGAGGCGACGGTGCACTGTCCCACCGCGCACGCGCCCTGGGCGTTGGGCGGCGCGCAGGCCTGGTTGCAGCCGCCGCAGTGGAGCAGCTCGTTGAAGGTGTCTGTCTCGCAGCCGTCGCTGTAGGAGCCGTTGCAGTCCGCGCGCCCCACCTGACACGCGGCGATGGTGCAGCTCCCGCCCGCGCACGCGCCGGAGCCGAACTGCGGCGTGCAGGCGTTGTTGCAGGCGCCGCAGTGCTGGGGATCGTTGTGCGCGTTCACCTCGCAGCCATTGGGCGCGTTGCCGTCACAGTCGAGGTGCCCGGGGTGGCACAGCCCGATGGCGCAGGTGCTCGAGGCGCAGACCGAAGAGGCGTTGGCGAGCTGGCAGGTGTTGCCGCAAGCGCCGCAGTGCGACGCGTTGGAGGTGGTGTCGACCTCGCAGCCGTCCGCGTACTGCTGGTTGCAGTCCGCGCGGCCCGGGTTGCAGGCGCCCACCGCGCACTGGGCCGCGGAGCAGGTGCCGGTCGCGTTCGGCGGGCTGCAGGCGAGGCCGCAGGTGCCGCAGTGCTGCGCGTTGCTGTTGAGGTCGAAGTCCTCGTCGATGGCGCCGTCGCAATCGTTGTCCACGCCGTCGCAGAGCTCCGTGCCGCCGTTCGTGGGCGTGCAGCCGTACTCGCAGCCGTTCTGCGGATCCCCATCCACGTCGTGGTAGCCCGGCGCGCACGAGGTGACCGAGCACCGGCCCATGTTGCAGCCCGCGGTGGCGTTCGCGAGCGAGCACGCCTCGTTGCAGGCGCCGCAGTGCCGCGGGTCGTTCTGGAGGTCGAAGCCCTCGTCGATCTCCCCGTCGCAGTCGTCGTCCACGCCGTTGCAGACCTCCACCGAGGGCGCGCCGGGCGTACAGGTCTGTTCCTCGCCCTCGATGCACGCGTCCACCGTGCGCGCGCAGGCGCCGGTGCCGCATGTGAGCTGGCCCAGGTCCTCGTCCACCTCTCCGTCGCAGTCGTCGTCGATGCCGTTGCAGGTCTCCTCCGCTGGCGTGCGCGCGGTGCAGGCGCCGTAGCCCGCGGTGCCGCTGCAGGTGCGGACGCCGGTGCACTCGCCGAAGCCGTTGGAGACCGCGCAGGGGACGGTCTGCCCGTCGGAGGCGGGCGTGCACGTGCAGGTCCCGCTCATCGGCTGGCATTGGGAGGGGACGATGTCGCCCGCCAGCGTGGTCGCCTCACCGCAACGGAAGCCCGCGGGGCAGGCGCCGGCGAACGCGCAGTCGCGGCCGCAGAAGCGCTCGCCGCCGAGCACGAGGCACTTGTCGCCGGGGTAGGGACAGTCCGCGTCGCTCTCACAGCTCTCGCACAGGCCCGGCTTCTCCGGCGCGCACCCGAGCCTGTCGGAGGCGAAGGACACGCAGACCTCGTTCTCCAGACACCCGGCGGGGCAGGTGCGCCGGCAGACGGGATCTTCGCCGGGCAACGCCTGGCACAGGCCGGAGCGGCACTGGCCATCGCTGGTGCAGGAGACGCCTTCGGGCAGCAGCGCGTCCACCACCGGGTCGGGGGCGTTGCAGGCGGTCAGGGCGAGCGCCCCGAGGAGACAGCAGAGGGAGAGCAGTCGCTTCGAGGTCATCGTGACACCGGGGACGGCGGGGGCGGGTGCGTCGGGTGCGTCGTCGAGGTGGCGGACTGGGGTCGGCAGCAGCGTACCCGCGCCGCGCATCCCATGGGTAGCGGGAGACCCGTCAGCGTCCCGAGACGCCGCGCCAGACCCGCGCGACCTTGTTCTTCACCCGCCGCAGGAGCGGGTCGGAGAAGGCGCGCGAGAGCGTCCGCAGCTCCTCCTCGCGAAGGCGGAGCCCGGCGGCGGCTGCGTTCTGCTGCGCCTGCTCGGGAGAGCTGGCGCCGGTGACCACCACGTCCAGCGCCGGCTGCGCGAGGAGGAACGCCAGCGCCACCTGCGCGGGCTCGACACCGCGGTCTCGGGCGATGGGGACGACGCTCTTCGCCATCGCCGCGTGGACGCGCCGCACGTTGGAGGAATGGAAGCGGGGCTCGGCGAGCCGTGGGTCGCCCGGCTTCAATCCGGCGCGTTCCGCCGTGCCGCGAAGCAGCCCTGCCTCGAGCGGCGAATAGGCCATCACCGAGATGCCCAGCTCGCGCGCCGCGGGGAGGATCTCCCGCTCCGGCCAGCGCTCGAGCAGCGAGTAGTGGACCTGGTTGCTCGCCAGCGGGACCTGGCCCAGCGCGGTCTGCGCCTGCCGCATCTGACCCGCGCTGTAGTTGCTCACGCCGATGGCGCGCAGCTTGCCCTCGCGCTGCAGCTCCAGAAGCGCGCCCATCGTCTCGGCGATCGGCGTGTGCGGATCGGGCTGGTGCACCTGCACGAGGTCCAGCACCTCCACGCCCAGCCGCCGCAGGCTGTCCTCCACGTCCTTTCGCACCGCCTCGGGCCGGCTGTCCTTGCGCACCACCCGCTCGCCGCCCTGACCATCGGGCGCGCGAAAGAGCACGTCGCCGCGGGCGTCCGGCCGCCAGCTCAACCCCACCTTGGTGAGGACCTGAATCCGATCGCGAAGGCCCGATTTCGCCAGCTCGCGCAGCGCCTCGCCGAGGAACTCCTCGCCCCGCCCGAAGCCGTAGAGGGGCGCGGTGTCGATGCCGGTGATCCCCGCCTCCACCGCCGCGCGCAGCGTGTGAAGCCTCCGCTGCCGCGTGTCCGCGCCTCTCTCCGGCCCCAACACCATCGATCCGAAGACCACGCGCGACGTGCGCAGCCCGCTGCGGCCCAGCACCACCTGGTTCACCATCACGCTCAGGTTACCGCAGGGGTGGCGCGGGGCGCGCCGGCGAGGTCGGCTTCTGCGTCAGCCGCTCCATCAGCGCCGCCATGCGCGCGGCCTGTCGCGCGGTCTCGTATTCGAAGCGCAGTCCCATCCCCGGCACCGGTCCGGTCACGCGCCGCCAGGTCACCCGTCCGCGCAGCCGCAGCTTCGTCAGGGCG
>CAZCWA010000008.1:11207-26122 GCA_964502265.1 uncultured Myxococcaceae bacterium
TCCGGTCACGCGCCGCCAGGTCACCCGTCCGCGCAGCCGCAGCTTCGTCAGGGCGCGCGGCGGACGGAAGGAGAGCACCACCTCCGAGCCCACGGGCAACGGCTCCTGCGTCCTCAGGAACGCACCGCCCACCGAGAGATCCGCCAGCTCCTCGCGGCGCTCACGGCCTTCGAAGGTGAGGGCGGCCGGCAGCGCCACCGACAGCCGCTCCTCGTTGCGCTGCGCCTCCTCCGGCACCTGTCCCCGCGCGAAGGAGACGAGCCTGTCGCGGGCGCCCTCGTCCTCGGGGAGGAAGTCCAGCCCGAAGCACTCGCGCAGGCCCACCGAGGCCTTGCGGCGCGCCCACGCGAGCTGGGTGTGGAGGGTGAAGTTCCGCGGCGTGGGGCCCTTCACGCGCAGGGTCAGGCGCACCTTCGCGCCCACCGGTCCCGGCGGCGCACCGTCCAGCATCAGGCCCCCGAGCTTGCCGTTCGGGTAGAGGCGCTCGATCACGTCCGCCGCGCGCTCGAGCGGCAGGGTGAGGGTGACGCCCGGCTCCGGCGCCCGCGTCATGGACGGACGAAGCGCTCCAGCAGGAGCTGGTTCTCCACCCGCGGCTCGCCGCCCACGTTGCGCGCCCGGATGCGCGCGTGGCTCAGGAAGAGCTGGTCCCCGAGGAACGCCGCGTCCGCGAAGAAGCCGACCGCGCCCTCGCTCTGCACCGCCCCCAGCGTCTCCCAGGCCTGCGTGCGCGTGGCCAGCTTGAGGTCCCCGCGCGTGGCGTCCTGGTAGACCACGAAGAGCACGCCGGTGCGGGAGAACGCCAGCGACACGTCCGCGCCCACCCAGCTCTGATCGCCGCTGCCCTGCGCGCCCGACCCGCTGTCGATGATCTCCGGCGTGAGGCCCGCGGCGAGGTTCTGGTGGTAGAGGAACTTCAGCCGGCGCGAGGAGAAGTCGTGGTAGGCGATCGCGAGCTGCCCGCTCGACGGATCGACCTTCACGTCCGGGAACCAGCCGGTGTCTCCGCTTCCGTCCAGCACCACCACCGGCGTCGCCTGGCCGTTCGCGTTGACCCGGATGCCCTCGAGCTGGCCCTTGCCGGCCACGCGCCGCTGGTAGACCACGACCGCGTCCTTGCCCTGGGTGGCCACGCTGGCGAACAGGCCCACCCCGTCGGGCAGCTCGTTCAGCTCCGACGGGTTGTACTTCTTCGCGCACACCGCCTGCGCGCCGTCCTGAACGCAGACCTCGGTGTTGGCGTCACACGCGCCGCAGGCGGTGCTCTCCGCGTAGCAGCCCGGTCCGCTTCCCGGATCCGCGCACGTCTGGGTGCAGCCGGTGCACGCGGGGGCGGTGCTGCTCTGGCAGGCCAGCGTCTTCACCTCGAAGTCCGAAGCGCTCTGCGGCTGGGCCACCTTCGCCCGCGCGAGCTTGAGCGCGGTGACGTACTTCTTTTCACCGGTGGGCTTCGGCGAGCCGGGACACTCCTGCGGGTTGAAGCCGTCCGCGCCGCCGCGCTGGAAGTAGGCGATCACCGGCAGCCCGTCCGAGTCCACCGCCAACGAGGTGTACAGGCCCACGTCCGCGTTCTCGCCGTCCACCGTCAGCGTGCGCCAGTTGCCGTCCGACACGCGGGTGGCGAAGCGCAGGTCTCCGCGGGTGACGTCGTAGTAGCTCACCAGCACGTCCTCGCCGCGCACCACGAGATCGGTGTAGCGGCCCACGTCGTCTCCGGGCTCCTGCACGCCGCCGCGCGCGCCGGACGGACCGTAGGTGACCGTCCCGTTCGAGGGCACGCCGTCCACGTAGTCCTGCCGCGCCAGCCGCCCGTCCGCGTCGTAGCGGTTCACCACCAGGTCCCCGAAGCGGCCGTCGTAGTGCGAGGCGAAGAGCTGCTGCCCGCTCTCGTTCGCCGCCAGCGCCGAGAACCTCCCGAGGTCGTTGCTCCGCAGGGGCGGCAGCTCCGCGCAGGCGCAGTCCACCTCCGGCAGCCGGCACGAGTCCCAGATGTTGCGCGTGTCCTGGAAGGTGGCGAGGAACCCGGGCTGGCAGCTCACCTGGCACGCGTACGCCTGGCACCGGTCGCTGGCGGGGACGCAGCCGGCGCCCGCAGGACAGCTCCCGCCGCACGGCAGGTTCACCATGCACTCGCCCCCGAAGCAGGACTGGCCCTCGGGGCACTGGCCCAGCTCGCCGCAGGTCTTGAACATGCAGCGCTTGGTGGTGCCGTAGAGGTCCGTCCACTCCTCGCAGAAGCGGTCTCCGGACTCGCCGCAGTCGCTGTCGTCGTCGCACTCGAGAAAGCGGTCGAAGCACTTCTTGCGATCCGACGGGCAGGTCTGGCCGGGGCAGCAGTCCGCCTCGGTGTTGCAGCGGCGGTCCTCGCGCTGGCAGCACATCAGCCCGTCGCGATCCTTCACCGCCTTGCACGCGTAGTGGTCGCCGCAGACGCCCTCCACGCACGCCTCGGGCTGGCCGGGCTCGGCGTTGGGGATCTCCTTGCAGGGCTCGTTCGAGACCGTGACCGGATCGTCGCACTGACACGCGCCGAGGCCGATCAGGAGGAGGGGGACCCACAGGGCCACGCGGGAGGTGGTCATGGGCGGGCATCCTAGCGTGTCCCACCCGACGGATCACAAGGAGCGCTGCAGCGTCCGCGCCCTCATTCCGGAGCGACGGGCGGCGCGTCCTCGGGCACCACGTCCGGCGGCGGCAGGCGGATGAGCCGGTGCGTCCGCCACGGCGCATCCTCGGCGATCGTCGCCACCTCGCAGGTCCGGGCGTCCACCCCGAGCGCGTCGAGCGCCTCCAGCGTCAGCACGTGCTCCTCGCATGCGACGAGGCGGGTGGGGAACTCGAGCGTGCAGCCGGTGGCCTCCGAGCCACCCATGCGGGCCTCGGAGAAGCCGAGGAACCCATCGGGCGAACGGTGGAGCACGATGCGCAGCGGCGCCGCGGCCGTTCCGCCCTCGGGCGTGGCGTGTGCGCGGGCCCCGGTACCGGGGCGGACCTCGAGCTGGAGCTCCACGCCGTCGTCCTGCGCGACGTACTGCCAGCTCCGGTGCTCCTCGTGCGCGAACAGTCCCTGCACCGGGTGGTCGCAGCCATTGGGCACGCGGAACCGGGGCTGGGGCATCTGGGGCGCGGGATCGGGCGGCACCTGACGCGATGCGCAACCGGCGCCGAGCAGAAGGAGGGCGACGACGCCCGCGGTGGGGGTGGAGAGGGGGCTGCGGCGGGGATGCGGCATGGACGCGAGGACCCTATCAGCCCTAACCTCCGGCGCCATGTTCGCTCGACGGCTCATCCTGTGCGCGCTCGTCGCGCTGATCCCCGCGAGGGCGTCCGCCCAGATCGAGGAGCTGCTCGGGCTGGACGAGCCCAAACCGCAGCAGAAGCCGAAGCCCACCCGGAAGCGCCCGCCGCCCAAGAAGACCCGCACGCAGCCGAAGAAGTCGCCGCCCGCGGCGAGCGGAAGGTCGGTGCTCGACGAGCTCGGCGGGCTCGAGGGGATGGAGCAGAAGGGCCGGCTGGTGGTGAAGGTCGTGGGCCCCGCGGACGGTGCGGCGGTGACCGTGAACGGCAAGCCGGTGAAGGCGGGCGAGCCGGTGGAGGTCGAACCGGGGGAGCACCAGGTGGCGGTGAAGCGGCCGGGCTGGTCCGAGGCGAGCCGGTCGGTCTCGGTGACCGGCGGCGGGCAGACAGAGGTCTCGATCGCGCTCGATGCGGTGGCGGGTGTCCTCGACGTGACGGCAGACGTGCCGGGGAGCACCGTGCTGATCGATGGCAAGCCGGCGGGCACAGCGCCGGTGGCGGGCCTGCTGGTTTCGCCGGGGATGCATGAAGTCACCGTCCGCCGCGAGGGCTACGAGGACCACACCTCACGGCTCGCGATCCGCGCCGGGCGCGACTACCAGGTGAAGGCGAACCTGAGGCCGCAGGAGGGGTCGACGCGCCGGCTCGCCGCGGTGGATGGAGACCGTCCCGAGGCGCCGCGGCTGATGCCGGACGCGCAGGCGGGCGCGACGAACAGCCTGGACCTGCAGCCCTGGGAGGAGCCTTCCGCCGGCGAGGCCTGGTACGGGCGTTGGTACGTCTGGGCGGGCGTGGGCGCGGTGGCGGTGGCCGCGGCGACCACCGGGGTGCTGGTGGCCCGGAGCGGCTCGGCGCAGGGGCCGCCTTCTCCGGCCGAGGTCTGCCGCCGCGAGTGCGACGCGGTGATCAACGGTCCGGCGGCGGCGCTGGGCAGGCTTGGCAGCGGCGGCTTCCGCCTGGGGCGCTGAGGTCAGTCCTCGCGCAGGTCGTCCCGGTCCCCGCGGGCGACGTGCTCGAGCACCATCCAGAGCTCCGAGACGCGGCCCACACCGCCGATGTCGAGCGCGGTGGCGCGGACGCGGAAGGGGCGGCCTTCGGGGAGCAGGCGGGTGAGGTCGATCTCGCCTGGCTCGAAGCTGAAGGCCATGCGCCCGAGGTTGTCGATGTGCTCGGTCCCGACCTTCAGCCCCTGCACGAAGCCGGCGTTGCCACGCGAGAGCACGCGCCCGGTCTCGTCCACGACCTCGAAGAGCACGAAGTTGTCCACCGACCAGCCCGAGGTCCCCTCCGCGTTGCCGTAGAGGCGGGCGCGCGCGCCCTGCAGCTCGAGCAGGTCCGTCTCCACCTGCGCCACGATGCGCGGGATGCGCTCGAAGTCGCGCGTGTCCACCTCCACGTCGTCCCGCGTGGCATCGATCTCGGAGGTCTCGCGCTCCTCGGTGTCGGCGAAGAGCGGCACCGGACGCGGCGCTGTGGCCACGGGCGGTGGCGCGGGCCGGTGGGCGCAGGCGGAGAAGAGCAGGGCGGCGGCGAGCGTGGCGATCGCAGCGGGGGCGCGCGGCGTGCGGTGTGGGATCACGTGGGCGTTGTAGCATGGCCCGATGCGCAGCCCGATCCGACCGGCAGAGGCCGTCTTCGCGCAGAAGGCGCTGCCCGTGCTCTGCGTGCTGCTCGTGGCGCTCGGGGCCGTGGGCGCGCAGGCAGAGGCACTCCCGCCGGAGGTTCAGCTCGCCCTGCAGCACCTGCGGGACGGCGAGCGCGCGCGTCTGGAGAAGGCGCAGGGGCCCCTGTCGCAGCTTCCGCTCTACCGGGTTCAGCTCGAGATCGAACCGGACGCGCGCCGCGTCACCGGTGAGGTGCACCTCCACTACACCGCGCGCGGACGGAAGGTGGACGCGCTCCACCTCCGGGTGACGCCCAACGCGCAGGGCCGCCGCATCCGGCTCTCCCACGCTTCGCGGGACGGGAAGAAGGTCGGCCTGCAGCAGCCGGAGCCGACGCTGTTCAAGGTGGACCTCGAGCCGCCGCTCCAGCCGGGCGAGTCGACGCGGCTGTCGGTGAGGCTGGTGGCGGACGTGCCGCACCTGCCGTCGCGCGCAGGCGGCGCGATGGGGCTGCTCGGCGGGGCCGGGAACTCGGGCCCTCGCGACTACGGCGCCTTCGCCGCGTCGGAGGACGTGCTGATGCTCTCCGGCATCGTGCCCATGGTGCCGCCGGAGGATCCGGACGGTGAGCCGTGGCCCGGGCCCGGCGGGATGGGAGATCTCGCGCTCTTCGAGCCGTCGTTCGTGGTGGCGAGCCTCTTGGTGCCGGCGGGTCATCAGGCGCTGTCAGCCGGCGTGGCGCTGGGTGAGGTGCCCCAGAAGGACGGGCGGGTGCGCTTCTCCTGGGCGGCGGCGGGCGTGCGCGACTTTCCGGTGATCGTGACCCGCGGGTTCCAGAAGCACGCCGCGAAGGTCAACGGGATCGAACTGGAGAGCTGGCACTCCCCCGCCATGGCCGAGGTGGCGAAGCGCGCGTTGGACTACGGCGTGTCGTCGGTGCAGGCGCTGGAGAAGCGGCTCGGTCCGCTGCCCCACCGGGTGCTGCGCATCGTGGAGGCGCCCCTGTCCTCCGGCGCGGGCGGGATGGAGTTCTCGGGGCTCTTCGTCGTCTCGCGCGGCGTGTACGGCATGTCGCAGTCGCCCGGGAGCGTGCTCGGGCTGCCCCCGGGTTTCGACCAGCTCTTCGGCGCAGGCGTGGGCCGGATGCTCGAGGAGACGCTGGAGTTCACCGTCGCCCACGAGGTGGCGCACCTGTACTTCGCGGGGCTGGTGGGCTCGGACCCGGTGCGCGAGCCGGTGGCGGACGAGGCGCTGGCGCAATACGTGGCGCTGCTCTACTTCGAGTGGAAGCACGGGCCGGCCGCCGCAAGACGCCTGCGCAGCGAGCACCTCGTCGGCCCCTATCATCTGTATCGGATGGGCGGCGGAAAGGACGGTCCGGCCGCGCGATCCACGGACGCCTTCTCCAGCCCGGCCGAGTACGCCGCGCTCGTCTACGCCAAGGCGCCGCTGGGGCTCGACGCGCAGAGGAAGCTGGTGGGCGACGCGGTCTTCTTTCGTGGCCTGCGCGCCTACGTGGACCAGTACCGCTGGGGCTGGTCGTGCACCGGGTGCTTCACCGGCACGCTGGCGAAGCTCCGGCCGGGGCAGCGCGCGGAGCTGGAGGCCACGCGGCGCCGCTGGTGGCACGAGGCGAAGGGCGACGAGGACCTCGGCGAGGCGGACTTCGTGGGGATGCTGGAGCGCATGACCGGCCAGAAGCTGGATCCGGAGACCGCGAAGATGCTCGAGCAGGTGCTGCCGGGGCTCCTCGGTCAGTAGACGGGGAGCGACCTAGAAGCGGTAGCCCACACCCACCAGGATCTCCATCGCGAACGAGTCCCGGCCGTTCCGCGCGGTGGCGATGGACGGGCCGAACTTCATGTTCAGGTTCACCGAGAGGTTGCGGTCGATGAAGTACTCGGCGCCGCCGCCGAAGAGGATGGGCAGGTAGAACCCGGACCGGCTGGTGCGGGCGCCACTGTCGAAGATGACGAACATCGGCATGTCCATCCCGAAGTTGACGAGGATGGCGCTGCCCACCCGGAGGCCGGCCTTCAGCGCGATCGGCAGCGCGAGGCCGATGAGGGCGTCCCGGCGCTCCGGCGGGAAGTAGAACATCGGCCCCGGCGCGAACTCCGCCCCCAGGTTGAGCTTCCCGTTGTCCATGAACTGCAGCCGCACCACCGCCTGCAGCTTGAGCCCGAGGAACTGGTCCCGGACCCGGCCCTCGAAGCCGTAGAGCAGCGGGCTCAGCCGCACGCCCACGTCGAGCTCGCGGGTGGCGCCGTGCAGCAGCGAGGCCGAGATGCCGGGCCAGCCCACCTGCGCGCCCACCACCGTGTTGCCCGCGCCCACCGTCTGTCCGCTGTGCAGCGACCAGCCCTGGCCGCCGCGCGCGCTGACCGGCTGGGAGGTCTGGGCGGACGCCGTGCCCGCCGAGATGAGGACGAGCAGCACGAAGAGGGTGGGGGATGACAGGCTGCGCATGAAAAGACCTCCACGGACGGTGCGAAAGAGGCGCCCTTCTAACCCGCGAACCGCGCCTCCCGTCAGGCGAAACGCGCACGCTCGCGCGCCGCTTCACGGAGCCTGGAAAGGGCTCAGGCCGCGGGCTGTCCCCGCTCACGTGCGAGCGCCACGAAGGCATCCGTCAGCGCGGTCAACTTCCGCTCGGCGCGTGCGCGTGCAGCCGCCATCAGCTCGCCCTCGCCGGTCGTCTCCTTCAGATCGAGGTAGTACTTGATCTTCGGCTCGGTGCCGGAGGGCCGCAGGGTGATCCGCGAGCCGCCCTCCAGCTCGTAGGCGATGACGTTGGATGGCGGCAGTCCGCGCGCGCCCTGCAGGTAGTCGATGCTGTCGATCACCCGCAGCCCGCCCACCTCGGAAGGCGGCGAGGCCCGGAAGCCGTCCATGATCCGCGCGATCGTCTTTGCGCCCTCGGCCCCCTTGAAGGTGAAGTTCGCCTGGCCGGCCACGTACAGCCCGTGCCGCCGCGAGATCTCCTCGAGGTACCCGAGCACCGACGAGCCGCGCGCGTGGCACCAGGCCGCCAGGTCCGCGAACACCAGCGCCGCGCCGACCCCGTCCTTGTCCCGCGCCACCGTCCCCACCGTGTAGCCGAGCGCCTCCTCGTAGCCGAAGAGGAACTGCTCTTCGCCCATCGCCTCCCGCGAGAGCGCCGCGTTGGCGATCCACTTGAAGCCGGTGAGCGTCTGCGCGGACGCAGCCCCCAGCTCCTTCGCGATCGCCCCGAGCTGCGGGGAGGAGACGATGGTCGTCACCACCAGCGGCTTCTTCCCGGCGAAGCGCGCCTGCGGCGTCTGCGTGAGCAGGTAGTGGCCGAGCAGCACGCCCACCTCGTTGCCGGTGAGCATGCGCAGCTTCCCGTCCGCGTCGCGCGCGCCCACCGCCAGGCGGTCCGCGTCCGGATCGTTGGCGAGGATGAGCTCCGCCCCTTCGTCCTCCGCCAGCGAGAGCGCGAGGTCCATCGCGCCCGGCTCCTCCGGATTGGGGAAGCGCACGGTGGGGAAGTCGCCGTCCGGATCGTGCTGCGCGTGGACCTTGCTCAGCGCCACGAAGCCCGCCTGCAGGAACGCGTCCTCGACCCAGCGCCCGCCCACGCCGTGCATCGCGGTGTAGACGATGCGCAGCTCCGGCGCGCACCGCGGGTTCCGGCGCTCGGCGAGGATCGCCTCCAGGTACGCCGCGCCCATCTCCGGTCCCACCGTCCGCCACAGGCCCGCCGCGCGCGCGTCCTCGCGGTCCATCATCGGCACGTCGCGCGCGGGGCCGGCTTCGGCGATGGCGCGGGCGATCCCGTGATCGTGCGGCGGGATGATCTGCGCGCCGTTGCCCCAGTAGACCTTGTAGCCGTTGTACTCGGGCGGGTTGTGGCTCGCGGTCACCATCACCGCCGCCGCCGCGTTCAGCCTCAGCGCCGCGAAGGCGGTCACGGGCGTGGGCACCACGTCCGGGAACACGTGCGCGGGGATGCCGTGGGCGCACAGGACGCAGGCGGTCTCACGTGCGAACTCGAGGCTCATCTTCCGCGCGTCGCGGCCCACCACCACGCCGCGCTGCCGCACGTCCGGCACCTGCTCGAGGAGGTACCTCGCCAGCCCCGCCGTCGTCCGGCGCACCACCGCGCGGTTCATCCGGTTGGGCCCCGCGCCCAGCACGCCGCGAAGGCCCGCGGTGCCGAACTCGAGGGAGGCATCCAGCCGCTCGCGCAGCTCCTTCACGTCCTCCGCCTCGATGAACCGCTGCAGCTCCGCCGCAGTCTGCGGATCCGGATCGCCGTCACGCCAGGCGCGCGCCCGCTCGAGGAGGTCCTGCTTCGCGTCCATGTTTCGACCTGGGGCTAGTACTTCGAGTCGGACTTCTTGCCGGTGACGATCGCGATCGAGGCCGAGGCGCCGATGCGGTTGGCGCCGGCGTTGATCATCGTCATCGCGTCCTCGCTGGAGCGGATGCCGCCCGAGGCCTTCACGCCCACGTCGTCTCCCACCACCCGCCGCATCAGCGCGATGTCCTCCGCGGTGGCGCCGCCGGTGGAGAAGCCGGTGGAGGTCTTCACGAACGCGGCGCCCGCGGCCTTGGAGAGCACGCAGCCGGCGATCTTCTGATCGTTGTCGAGCTGGCTCGTCTCGAGGATCACCTTCACCGGGTGCGGCTTGGACGCGTCCACCACCGCCGAGATGTCCTTGAGCACCAGCGCGTAGTCCTTCGCCTTGAGCGCGCCGATGTTGATGACCATGTCGATCTCGCGGGCGCCGCAGCGGATGGCCTCGCGCGCCTCGAAGGCCTTGGCGGACGGCAGCCCCGCGCCGAGCGGGAAGCCCACCACCGCGATGGGCACCGTCTTCGAGCCGGCGAGGATCCGCGCCGCGGTCCCCACGTGCACCGAGTTCACGCACACGGTGGCGAAGCCGTACTTGCGCGCCTCCTCCGCCAGCTTCACCACCTCTTCGCGGGTGGCCTCCGGCTTGAGCAGGGTGTGGTCGATGTACGGGGCGATGTCCGCGCTGGTGCGCACCCGGTCCGGCGCGATCCGGGCGACGCCGCTTCGAACGGAGAGGGAGACCCCGCAGGAGTCGTGGTTGCCGCACTCGCCGCAGGAGGGGGCGCAGGTGGCGCCCGGCGCATCGGCGGCTGCAGGGGGAGGCGCCTTCGCCGTGCACGGCTGCTCCACACCCACCTTCATCGCCTGGAGCCTGCGCCGCACCCGCTCCGCGATGTCGTCGACCACGCCGCTGATGTCCTCGGACTGCGCCATGGGCCGCGGTCCTAGCGCACTTCCTCGTGTGTCGGAAGTCGGGCGATACTCGCTGCGATGATGTCGCTGCTCCGGCGCCTCGCTGCGTTTCTCCTTCTTGCCTGCGCCCCTGCCTGGGCGTCGTTGCCGCTGCCGCCCCCGGAGCCCGGCAAGCTGTCCGTCTACTTCTTCGACGTGGGGCAGGGGGACGCGGCGCTCATCGTCTCTCCCACCGGCAAGACCGTGCTGGTGGATGGCGGGCCGCCGGATGGGGGCGCGCTCTCGAGGCGGCTGCGGACCCTCATCGACGGGCCGCTGGACCTGATGCTCCTCAGCCACCCCCACCTCGATCACCTGGGTGGACTCGGGCCGGTGATCGACGCGCCGGGGACGCGCCGCTACATGGATCCGGGCTTCGAGCACGCCACCTCCAGCTACCGGGACCTGCTCCAGAAGCTGGGCGAGGCCGGCGTGCCGCTGCTCGAGCCGGAGCTGGGGGAGGAAGGCGGGCCGTTCGCGCTGGACCTCGGCGGCGAGGCGAAGCTGACCGTGCTCTGGCCGCGCCGGCCGGAGGAGCCGTTCCTGTCGAAGACGCGGTCGGACGCCAACGCGAACTCGATCGTGTTCCGGATCGATCACGGGGACGTCTCCTTCCTCTTCACCGGCGATGCGGAGGCGGACACCGAGTCCCGCCTGCTGCGCTCGGGACAGAAGCTGGCGGCCACGGTGCTCAAGGCGCCGCACCACGGAAGCCGTCACTCCAGCCAGGAGCCTTTCCTCCGCCGCGTCGCGCCCAGGCACGTCGTCGTCTCGTGCGGGCGCAACAACGAGTACCGCCATCCCCACGAGCACGCGCTGCGCCGCTACCGGGGCGTCAATGCGATCGTGCACCGGACGGACGAAGGCGGAGACATCCTCGCGGTGAGCGACGGGCGCACGGTGCAGATCGCGCCCGCGGCAGGCCAGCGGCCCGTGGCCGGCCCGGGTCCCGCCGTCACCGGGGGCGACGTGCAGGTGCGGCCGAAGGTGCCGGTGAGCATCCCGCGCGCGCCGCCGGAACCGGTAGAGGTGGCCCCGGCGGGCGGGGCACGGGCAGGGAAGGGCGCGGGGCAGTCGGAGGCGGCCGGGCGCGGGCGCTACGCGGCCAGCCGGCGGTCGGAGGTGTTCCACACGCAGGACTGCGCCACCGTGAGGCGGATCAAGCCACACAACATCGTCTGGTTCGACTCGCGGGCGGAGGCGGGCGCGAAGAAGCGTCCCGCCGGGGACTGCAAACCTTGAGGGCGTGGCCCCAGATCGCGCTCGCGGCGGGGTTGGCGGTGGCGCTGTCGGGCTGTGCGGAAGAGCAGGAGGCGCAGGGCTCGAGCCTCATCCGCGCCATCGACGTGCGCGTTCTTCCCGGCGCGCCATCGCTGGAGGACGGACCGGGCGCCACGCCCGCTCAGGTCGCGGACGGCCGGCTCACCCTCTGGTTCTTCGACGTGGGCCACGGTGACGCCGCGCTGATCCGCTCGCCCACCGGGAAGACGGTCTTGATCGATGCGGGCCCGGAAGGCGCAGGAGAACGACTCGCGGCCCGGCTGCCCGCGCTGCTGGGTGCGCCCGTGGACCTCGTCGTGGTCACGCACGGCGCGCAGGAGCACCACGGCGGCTTCCCCGCACTGCTTCGGACGGTGGGCGTCCGGCAGCTCCTGCTGCCCTCGGTGGAGCGCTTCTCCGCGCTGCTTCCGCACGCGTCCTCGAACGGGTTGCCCCTCTACGTCGCGCAGCAGGCGCAGACGCTCTCCCTGGGAGGCGGGGCCATGCTCGAGGTCCAGCCGCTGCGGTTCGGGAGCGAGACGGCGTTGGCGCTGCACCTGCGGCACGGCGAGACCTCGGTGCTCTTTGCGCCGGATGGCTCGGAGGACCTGGAGCGCGCGCTGCTCGCGCTGGGGCACAGGCTGCGCGCGACGCTGCTCAAGGTCGCCTCCCACGCGGAGGAGGGCGCGACCTCCGCGGCGCTGCTCGCGGCGGTGCGGCCGCAGGCGGCCATCGTCTCGGTGGGAGGAGGCAACCAGCGGGGTGCGCCCAGCAGGCCCGTCCTCGCGCGGCTGAGGGCGCGCGGGGCCGAGGTCTTCCGCACGGATCTCGACGGCGAATTGCACCTGGAGGGAGATGGGCGGCGGCTCGTGCTCCAGAAGGAGCGGCCGGCGGTGGGAGAGCGGCGGGATGCGCGCTTCACCTTCGGAGAGAAGCCGCCCGTGCAGGTGGCGGCCATCGTGCCCGCGTCCGTCCCCGCGCCACCGAAGCCTGAGCTGAAGCCCGCGCCAAAGCCCGCGCCAAAGCCCGCGCCGCGGCCGCGTCCGAAGCCCCGGCCGGTACAGGCCAAGGCCGCTCCGGCGCCCCCACAGCCCGCCGCTGTGGGCAGCGCGCCCTCGCTCCGGGTGCCGAAAGGCTCGTACGTGGCGAGCCGCAACGGCAAGGTGTTCCACGTGCCGGACTGCCACTACGCGCAGAAGATCCTGGAGAGGAACCTCGTCGTGTACCGCACCCGAAAGGACGCCGAGCGCGAGCGCCGCCCGGCAGGAGACTGCAAGCCATGAAGCGCGCCAGCGTGGACCGCCTCGAGGGCGACAAGGCGGTGTTGGTGATCGACGGCGAGGAGCGCGTGGTGCCCCGGTCGTCCTTGCCCATGGACGTGCGCGAAGGGGATCTGCTCTTCGCGGACACCCTGCAGCGGGACGAAGAGGGGACGGTGCGTCTGCGCGAAGAGGTCCGCTCGGCGCGTGGGGCGCTGAAGCGCGAGCGCAACCCCGGGGCGCTCTAGCTCCAGCCTTCTGAGCTCGCCGGGGCGCGGATGTCGCGGCGCGTCGGCGGCGAGGGGGCCCAACCGCCCGGAAGCCGGAGGCGCGTGCTAAGGCATCGAGGCTGCAGTCGCGTCCGGCGTACCCCCACGATCGAGCTCCCCATGCGCTTCGCGGTCGTTCTCATGTTCGCCCTGGCCCTCGCCGGAGCCGTGCTCACGGTGTCGGCGTGCGGTCCGGTCCAGGCGGATTGCGGTCCCCACAATTGTGACGGCTGCTGCTCCCTGGACGGGCGTTGTCAGCTCGGCCAGGCCGAGGGCGCGTGCGGGGCGGGAGGCGGCGCCTGCGTGAGCTGCCCGGCGACCCAGTCGTGCGTGGGCGGCGCGTGCGTTCCGTTCGTCGCTGGGGACGCGGGTTGCGCTGGCTGCCGGGATGCGCTGGGTGTGTGCCACGGCGGCCAGACGGAGGCCGGCTGCGGCATCGTCGGCGGGGTCTGCGTTTCCTGCGCGGATGGCGAGCGCTGCCAGAACGGACGCTGCGTCCCCGACACCGGCTGCAAGCCCGAGGGGGAGCGCTGCCAGCTCAGCGGCGACTGCTGCAGCGACTTCTGCTCGGCAGATGGGGTCTGCCTGACGAGGCCTCAGGGGAGGGATGCCGGCTCGACCTGCCCGTCGATGAACGTGTGCGCCGATCAGCCGGGGCCCGGCGATGCATCCTGTGCGTGCGCGCAGGCGGTGTGCGCGGTGGATCCCTTCTGCTGCAGCGACCAGTGGGATCTGGGGTGCGCGCAGATGGCGCAGCGGCTGTGCCCCGAGTGCGGCGGCGGGACGGACGGAGGCCTGCGCCCGGACGGAGGGCTGTGCGAGCCGGAGGGCGCCCTCTGCTCGCAGGATCAGGAGTGCTGCCAGGGCGTGTGCAGCGCGGTGCTGGGGCTCTGCTGGGCCGGGCTCGGCGGTGACGGCGGCACCTGCCTGCCGGACTTCGATCCCTGCACCCAGCACGGCGACTGCTGCAACGGCTTCTGCAACCCGCAGTCCGGTCTTTGCTGGGCGGGCGGGTCGGACGGCGGGCCGGGCTGCTTCATGGACTTCACGCCCTGCTCCCAGCACGCGGACTGCTGCGGCAACTTCTGCGAGCCCCAGTTCGGCCTGTGCTGGAGCGGCGGCGGCTTCGACGGAGGCGGCCTCGACGGCGGGAGCGGCAACGCGGTTCAGTGCGGCGCGTTGGGGATGGCGTGCACGTCCGGAGACGACTGCTGCAGCGCCACCTGCGTCGACGGTGCGTGCGTGCCCAACCCGAACGGAGGCCAGGTGGCGTGCGGGGCGATCACCGACCTGTGCCGGAACAGCGCGACCGGGACCGATCCCGCCTCTCCCCGGACGTGCGACCCGTGCGTGGAGGCGATCTGTGCGGGCGACCCCTGGTGCTGTCAGAACGACTGGGACGGCGTCTGCGTCCAGGCCGCGGCGCAGGCGTGTGGGCGCTGCCCCAACGCGCCCCCGCTCCCCTGAACGGGATCAGAACGACGAGCCGGGCGTCTTCAGGAACTCCGCCTCTTCGGGCGTGGTCTCGCGACCGAGCAACGCGTTGCGATGCGGGAAGCGGCCGAACCTCCGGATGGGGAGCTCGTGGCGCCGCGCGTAGTCGAGGAAGGAGGCGGTCACCTTCCGGTGCTCTTCCGGCGCGCGCGCGTGCAGGGCCTCGAAGCGGCGCACGGACGCCTCCTGATCCGCGAGCACCTCCGAGTGCTCCAGCGGGAGGTAGAGGAACGCGGCCTGGAACACGGAGAAGCCTTCGTCGTCTCCTTCGGCGAGTGCGCGCCGCGCCAACGCCAGCGCCTTCTCATCGTTCTCGAACATGCGCGGCGAGCCACGGTGCAGGTTCCGGGTGAACTGGTCGAGGAGCACCACCAGCGCCAGCCTGCCGCGCGGTCCTTCGTCCGCCCACGCGTCCAGCTCGCCGCGTGAGGCCCGCTCCAGCGCCTCGCCGAAACGC
>CAZCWA010000009.1:0-25982 GCA_964502265.1 uncultured Myxococcaceae bacterium
CAGCGCCGCCACCTCCGCCGCGTCCACCAGGTTCACCCGCCGCCAGTCGATCGAGGCGACAACCTCCGGAGAGAACCGCAGCTCGTCCCCGCTCTCCTTCAGGTACCGGTCGAGCAGCGCGCGATCCGGCACGTTCCGCACCGAGCGCCGTCCGTACCGGCCCGCCTTTGCCCGCTCGAGCGCGCGCGGGCTGATGTCGGAGGCCACCAGCTCCACCCGCTCGCGCAGGCCCGCCGCCTCCAGCAGCATGGCCAGCGTCAGCGGCTCCTCTCCGGTCGCGCAGGCGGCGGACCACAGCCGCAGCGTCGCCTTCCCGGTCGCCGCCAGCCGCGCCGGGATGAGGTGCTCGACCAGCACGCGCTGCTGTTCGAACTCGCGGAAGAAGTACGTCTCCCCCACCACCAGCGCGTCCACCAGCCGCTCCAGCTCGGCGGCGCTGCCGGCGTCGTAGCGGAGGTAGTAGTAGTAATCGAGCAGCGACTCGAAGCCTGCCTCGAGCGCGCGCGTCCCCGCCTTCTCGCGGAGCAGCTCCAGATCCCCGAGCGTGTAGTGGATCCCCGCGCGCTCCTCGATCAGGGCGGAGAGGATGGCGAAGACCTGCGGTGACAGGTGCGGAAGCGGCAGCGGCATGGTCGGAGCGCGGCGCGCTAGGCGGTGAGCAGCAGCGCGCAGACCCGGCGCACCTCGGGATCGGGATCGTGGGCCGCGTGGTCCCGCACCGCCTCCATCGCCTTCGGCGTACCGATCGCCGCGAGGGCGGTGGCCGCAGCGCGCCTCGCCGCCGGGCTGCCGTTGTCCAGCGCGTGGAACAGCGCCGCGGTGGCGTCCGGCCGGCGCATGCGGGCCAGCGCCGAGGTCAGCTCGGGGGCGACCTCGTCGTTCGCCGACTCCAGCGTGGTGAGCAGCGCGTGCACCCGTCCCTCGGTGTAGAGCGAGAGCGCGGCGCGGACCTGCGCCCGGCGCTCGGGATCCGGCAGCAGGCCGAGGAGGATCAGCGTGGCCTCCTGCCCGGGCCGGTTGGCGAGGTAGCTGATCGCCGAGGAGCGCACCGATTCGTCCGCGTCCATCGCCCCGCGCGCCAGCGCCCGCGTCACCTCCGGATCGCTGAAGTCCGCGATGGCCGAGATCGCCACCAGGCGGGTGGCGTGGTCCGGCGATCGCGCGGCCTCGAGGAGCACGTCGAGCGCCTGGACGTGGCGCGCCATCCCCAGCCCGATCAGCGCCGCCCGCCGGATGTCCTCCTCGTCCGAAGACGCCGCCTCCGCGAGGAGCTGCCCCGCCAGCGGCGACTCGAGGTTCGACAAGGCCTCCACCGCCGCCACCCGCACCTGGCCCGCCGGATCCTTCAGCAGGGGCGCGATCGCCCCCACCGCCTCGGAGACCCCGAGCCGCCCGAGCGCCTGGCACGCGTAGTAGCGCACCCAGTCGTCCCCATCCTTGAGCCCTCGCAGCAGCGTGGCCTGGATGCGCAGGTCGCCGGTGGCGAAGCCGAGCGCGCGCATCGCCGAGGCGCGCATCCGCGGGCGCTCGTCCCGCGTCGCCTCGAGGAGCGCCTCGAGCCCGCGCCGGTCCTCGAGGAACGGCAGGCCCTGCAGCACCGCGTCGCGCACGCGCTCGTCCGGATCGCGCAGGCCCTCGAGGAAGGCGGGCAACGCGGACGCGTAGCCGAAGTAGGAGAGGATCCGGTAGGCAGAGCGCCGCACCGACGCCTTCTCCGAACGAGAGGCCTCCAGCGCCAGCGCCTCGGTCTCCTTCCCGCCCAGCGCCTGGATGGCGCCCAGCGCCGCCTGCACCACCGCCGGGTTGGGATCCGGGAGCAGCCCGAACAACGGGCCCACCGCCGCCGGGTTGCCGATCCGCGCCAGGGCCTCGGACGCCAGCGCGCGCACCGCCGGGTCCGGGTCCGAGAGGCACTCGATCACCGCCGGCACCGCGCTCGAGCGCAGCACGATCGGCAACAGCGTCCTCCGCCGTGCGCTGTCGCCGTGCATGAGGATCTCGCGGGTGGTGCCCTCCGCGTCGTGGCCCAGCCGCCGCAGCGCCGCCGCCGCCATCTGGGAGACCGGCTCCGAGGCGGAGAGCAACTGGGTGAGCAGCCCCGCCGCCTCCGCCCCGCCAACCACGCCGAGCAAGAGCGAGATCGCTGCCTGTTCCTCTGCATCCGCGGCGGCCAGCGCCTGGGCCAGCCTGCGCCCGGACATGGGCCCTGCGACCGCGGCCCGGAGCGCCTGCGCCACGCTCTCGCCCTCGCCGTAGCGCTCGGCGTGGCGGCGGTGGAGATCCGCCAGGCTCACCGCGCTCACCCGCACCAGCGTGTCCGACGGCGAGGACAGAAGCTGCGCCAGCGGCCCCACCGCCGCGCGCTCACCGGTGCGGCCCAGCGCGCGCGCCGCCTCGGCCGCGTACATCGGGTTGGGCAGCAGCGCCCCCAGCGCGGGGATCGCCCGCGGATCGCCGCTGCGGCCCAGCACGTCGATGGCGGGGAACACGCGGAAGAAGTGCCCGCTGCCCACCGCCGCCACCAGCGCGTCCACCGCCGCGCGCCCGCCCACCCGGCCCAGCGCTTCGGTGGCCGCCACCGCCACGTTGTCGTCCGGGTGCTCGAGCAGGCGCGCGAGGATCTCCGCCGACCCCGGATCCCGCCTGCGCCCGAGGATCTGCGCCGCGTCCGCGATCACCGCCGGCTCCCCGTGCGTCACCATCCGCGCGGTGATCACCGGCTCCACCCGCGCCACCGAGCCCACCAGCGCGTCCACCGCCGCCGCGATCCGCGCCTCGTCCTCCCGGCCCGAGATGAGCACCTCCACCAGCGGACCCACCGCGTCCTCGCCCAGCGCCGCCAGCCCCGCCACCACCGCCCGGCGCACCACCCACGACGGCTCGTCGAGCAGCTCCAGCAGCCTCGGGATGGAGCCCGCGCCGCTGGAGATCAGCCGGTCCACCTCCTGCGCCCGCTCGCGATCCGACTCGCTGATGCCGATGGACGGCCCGCTCATGGGGTCTCTCCATTGCGGGCGGCCGCGCCGGCAGGGGCGGGGGCCTTCTCGCCGTCGCCCGGGCCAGCGGTCCGTCCCAGCGCCTGCGCAAGGCTCCCCAGCGCCTCCGCGTGCTCGGCGCTGGCGGCGCGGATGCGGCCCACCTGCGCCGCCACCTCGCGCACGTCCCGGGCAACGGTCACCGCCCCCTTCGCCTGCGCCGCGAGCGTGGTCACGATCTCCCGCGCCCGTCCCTTCATCTCGTTGACGGCCTGCGCCGCCTGGCCGGTGGCCGTGGCCTGCTCGGCGGCGGCCCGCACCACCGTCTGCAGCGCGGTGGTGTTGCGGGCGGCGGAGTGCGTGAGCGCCACCAGCGCCTCGGCCTGCTCCGCGGTGGCCCGCGCCGTCTGCCGGGCGATGCGCCGGACCTCCTCCGCCCCCGCAGCCACGGTGGCGATGGCCTGGGTCTGCTCCGCCGTGGCGGTGGTCACCGCCGCCGCCTCGCGCGCCACCCGCCGCGCCGCGCTCTCCACCGCGCGGGACGCCTGCGCCTGCTCGTTCAACGCGCGCGCCGTCTGCACCGCCTGCTTGCGCGAGTCCTCCATCACCCGCGCCACCTCCGCCGCCGCCCGCGCCTGCTCCGAGAGGCCGGTCACCGTCTGCCCGGTGAGCCCGGCCACCTCCTGCGCTCCGCCAGCGAGCTCGCCGAGGGTCCGCACCCCCTCGGTCATCGCGTTCGCCGTCTGCCGGGTCAGGGTGCGCATCCTCACCGCCGTCCTCGCCACCTGGTTCGCCGCGGTGGACTGCTCGGCGGCGGCGCGCGCGGTCCGCGACACCGACTCGGTGAGCGCGGTGTTCAGCTTCACCACGTCCCGGATGCTCCGCGCCTGGCCCGCCGCGGCGTCCCGCGTCTCGCGCGCCATCGCCCGCATCTCCTGCCCCTGCCGCGCCAGCGCCGAGGTCGCCTGCGTCTGCTCCTGCGTCGCCCGCGAGATGCTCCGCGCCTCCTCCGTCACCCGCGCGGCCGCGTTCACCACCGTCTGCACCGCCTGGCTCTGCTCGACCGTGGACCGCTCGATCTCCCTCACCGCGCGCCCCACCTCGTCCACCCCCTGGAGGATGGTCCCCAAAGCGCCCTGCGCGTCGTTCGCCACCCGCGCGCCCTCCTCCGCCACCTTCAGCCCCTCGGTGGACGCCGTCACCGCCTCGCGCGCGGTGGACTGCAGGCCCCGGACGATCTTGGCGATGTCCCCGGACGCCGCCGCCGCCCGGTCCGCCAGCGCGCGGATCTCCTCCGCCACCACGGCGAAGCCGCGCCCGTGCTCGCCGGCGCGCGCCGCCTCGATGCTGGCGTTGAGCGAGAGCAGGTTGGTCCGGTCCGCGATGAGGTTGATCGTCTGCACGATGTCGCCGATCTCCTCGGCGCGCCTTCCCATCTCCCGGATCACGGTGGACGACTCGGACATCTGCCGGCGGACCTCCACCAGCCCGGTGATCGACCGCTGCACCAGCGCCCCGCCCTCGCGCGCGCTCTGGCTCACCCGGTCCGAGGTGCCCCGCGTGGTCTCGACGATCCCCACGATCCGGCGGGTGCTCTGCTCGAGCTGACCTGCCGCCGACGCGCTCTGCGCGGCCATCGAGGTCACCTGCTCCACGTTCTGCGCCACCGCCGCCGCCGAGCGGGACACCTGCTCGATGGCCGCCGCGCTCGCCTCCACCGAAGCCGCGTTCTTCTCCGCGGTGGCCGCGATCTCCTCCACCGAGGCGGCCAGCTCCGCCAGCGCGCTCGCCACGCCGGTGCTGCTCGACTCGGCGCCCTTCATCAGGTCCGCCACCCCGCCCACGCTGCGCGCGAGCTCCTCCGCGGTGGCCGAGGTCTCCTCCACCGAGGTGGCCATCTCGGCGCCGTCCTGCGCCACCCGCTCCAGGGCGGCGGTCACCTCGGTCACGCCCTTCGCCATCCCGCCCACCCGGCCGCCCACCGTCTGCGCGTCCTGGGCGAGCCGGCCGATCCCCTTGGCCATCTCCTCGATGGTGGCGGCGACCTCCTCCACCGAGGCAGCGTTCGCCTCACCCCGGCGGCCCAGCTCGCCCACCGAGGCCATCATCTCCGTGGCCGAGGAGAGCAGCTCCTCCCCCGCCGCGGCGAGCCCCTCCGCATTCCCGCTCACCGCCTTCACCGAGCGGCCCGTCTCCTCCAGCGCCGCCGCGGTGTCGTCCAGGCTGCGGGCGAGCACGTCCGCGTCCTTGCGCACCGAAGACACCGATCCGGCGACCTCCTGCAGCGCCGCGTTCGTTCCCTCGAGCTCCCGCAGGGTGTCGCGCGCGGTCTGCGCCACCGCCTCCTGCGAACGGGACAGCTCCTCCACCGAGGCCGCCGTCTCCTCCAGCCCCGCCGCCGTGGCCTCGATCGCGCCGCGGATCTGCTCGCTCGCCGCCGCCTGCTCGGTGCCGCCGGCGGTCACCCGCTCCGCCAGCGCCTCCACCGCCTCCGCCTCCGAGGCGCTCTGCCGCAGCGCCCGCTCCACGTTCGCGGCCCGCTCGAGCACCGCCTCGATCGCCACACCGTCATTCGCCATCTTGCCCATCCTCGATCGCACCGGGCGATGCCGCGCCCTGAATGTCCGTCCCCACCACGCGGTGCACGTCGAGCAGCATCACCAGCCGCTTCCCGATCTCCGCCACCGCCTTCACGAATCCCTGCGCCTGCTCCGCGATCATCTCCGGCGGAGGACGGAACGCGTCCGCAGGCAGGTGCACCACCTCGCGCGCGCCGTCCGCCAGAAGGCCCACCACCCGCGCCCCGTCCTGCACCACCACCACCCGCGCGCCCAGCGTCCGCTCCACCTCCGGCAACCCGAAGCGCGCCCGCAGATCCACCACCGGGATCACCCGCCTGCGGACCTGGACGATGCCCACCACCCACGGGGGCGCGCCCGGCACCGCGGTGGCGCCCTCGAACGCCTCGATGTGAAGGACGTCCTTCGCCGGGAGCACGTAGTGCGGACCGCCCACCCGGAAGACCACGTGCAGGGTGTCCGCCCCCGCCCGCAGCCGCTCGGCCGCGCCCGTCCCTGCCTCACCGTTCATGCCTCACCTCGCCGCGCCCGCGCGCCGCCATTCCCTTCCGCCTGCACCTGCCGCCCCAGCCCCGCGAGCGCCGGGAGATCCAGCACCAGGGTGGGCCGCCCGTCGCCCAGGTCCGTGGCCCCCGCCGCGCCCGGCACCCGCACCAGCGGATCCTCCAGCGGCCGGACCACGATCTCCTGCTGCCCGAGCATCTGCGTCACCGCGAAGGCCACCGCGTCCCCGCCCCGCCGGATGACCAGCGCCTTGCGCGCCTGCGCCCCCTCGTCCCGCCCGTTGGCCACAGCGTCCAGCGAGAAGAGGCCGCTCAGGGACAGCAGGGGCAGCGCCTCCCCGCGGCGGACGATCATCCTCCGCGCGGCCTGCGCCCCCTTCCCCTGCCGGCCGCCCCCTTCGTCCGGAGCGGGCGGCTCGGTCACGCCGGCCGGGTCTATCTCCAGGATCTCCTCCACCCCGCTCACCGGCACCGCGAAGCGCTCGCCGGCCACGGTGAAGGTGAAGGCGTCCACGATGGTGATGGAGAGCGGGACGCGCAGGACGAAGGTGGTGCCCCGGCCCGGCGCGGTCAGAAGCTCCAGCTCGCCGCCCAGCGCCTCCTCCACCACCCGGCGCACGATGTCCATGCCCATCCCGCGCCCGCTGGTCTGGTCCGCGCTCTCGCGGGTGGACAGGCCCGGACGGCTGATCAGCGACAGCAGCCCGTGCGCGTCCTGCGGCACCTCCGCCCCCGCCGAGCGCGCGACCTCCGCCGCGTCAATCCCCCGCCCGTCGTCCGAGATCCGCAGCTCGAGCTGCGCGCTGTTCCGGTTGAAGCAGGAGACGCGCAGGTTCCCCTCCTCGGGCTTGCCCGCCTCGCGCCGGCGCTGCGGGCTCTCCAATCCGTGATCCACCGCGTTGCGCAGCAGGTGCACCACCGCCGGAAAGAGCCGCTCGCCCACCGCCTTGTCCACCTCGGCGTCCCCGAGCTGCATCTCCAGACGCACCGCCTTGCCGGTGCTCTTCGACAGCCCGCGGACCATCAGCGGGACGCGCTCGAGCACCTGCGAGACGGGCACCATCCGCGCGGCCACCACCGCCTGGCGCAGATCCCGGAGCTGCCGCGCGTTCTCCCCGAGGATCGCGTTCAGCGCGCGCACGTCCGCGCCATTCGCCGCCAGCGCCTTCACCTCGCGGTCGAGCCGGTGCCGCGTCACCACCAGCGCGGACAACTTCTCCAAAGCGTCGTCCAGGCGCTGCACGTCCACCCGGACGAGCGTGCGGCCCTGCGGCGAGACCGATGGCTCCGCGTCGTCGAAGTCCAGCCCGGGCAAGGGGGCCGCATCGTCCAGCTCTTCGGGAGGCTCGCCCGGTGACGGCGCCGCGGGCGCGCCGCGCGTGGGGCGGACGGCGGCGATCTCCGAGGGGTGCAGGCCCGCGGCGGCGGTCACCTCCTCCAGCGTGCGCGGCGAGACGAAGAGGAGGAGGAAGCAGAGCCCGGCGGGGGCGTCCGGCCCCGGAGACACCGCCTGGGGCACCACCTTCACCAGATCGCCGATGCCGCCCAGGCGCTCGCGCACCGAAGAGATGGTGAGCCCCTGCGCCATCCGCTCAGGCGACGGCCGGAAGTCGATCCGGAAGACGCGCAGCCCATCCCGCGTGGCCTGCGCGAGCTGCTCCTTCTCACCCTCCGCCAGACGCGCCAGCAGCTCCGGCTCGAGCGCCACCGCCGGACGTGCGTGACCCTCCGTGGGGGCGGGACGCAGCGCGGCGAGCGCGCTGACGAGCGCCTGCGGTGCCTCGGGGACGGGCTCACCGAGCGAGAGGGCCGAGACCCGCTCCTCGATGGCGCGAACGCCGGCGAGCAGCACGTCCACCGCGCCGTCCGGCAGCCGGCCGCCGGCGCGATCCGCGTCCCGGAGCACCGTCTCCATCTCGTGGGCCACGTCCACGATGGGCTCCACCGCCACCATGGCCGCGAGCCCCTTGAGCGTGTGCAACGAGCGGAAGAGCTCCCGCACCTGGCGGGCGGGGATCTGGCCGGCCTTGAGCGCCGCGTCCGCTCCGAGGAGGTTGCGGTTGGCCAGCCCGAGATGCTCGTCCGCCTCGGCGAGGAAACCCGAGAGGAACTCCTTGAGGTCCAGCCCGTCCGACATGGCGCGCTCCCGTCAGCGCAGTTCGAGCAGGCCGCGGACCTCGCCGAGCAGACCCTCCGGCGTGAACGGCTTGGTGAGGAACCGCGAAGCGCCTGCCTCCAGCGCACGCGTCTTCGACCCCTCGTCACCCCGGGTGGTGATGATGATGATGGGCAGGGTGCGCAGCCGGTCCTGTCCGCGCACGAACTCCACGACCTCGATCCCGCCGATGTCCGGCATGTTCAGGTCCAGCAGGAGCAGATCGAAGCGCTTGAGGGACAGCTTCTCGATCGCCTCGAGGCCGCTGGCGGCATGCGTGAACTCAAGTCCGGGCTGGGCGCGCAGGCAGGCGACGATCATCTCCCGCATCACCCGGCTGTCGTCGACGACGAGAATCTCTGACAAGTGCTCCGCTCTCCCTTGTTGGCGGAGGACCGTAGGGGGGGTGATCCAACGTGTCAATTCATGGACCCGCCACCGTCCAGCGATTGACGCACGGCACCGTCGACACACATCTTCGGGCCCCCGAATGCATCCACCGCATCGCCTGCGCGAAATCTGGTTGGCCGACGACAGCCCCAGCGAGCTGGAGCACTCGCGGCGTCTGCTCGCGCGGCGCTACCAGGTCCGCACCTTCACCGACGGCTCGGAGCTGATTGAAGCGCTGTCCTCCGGTCGCCTTCCGGCGGCGATCCTCGTCGACTGGGAGATGGAGAGCGTCTCGGGCATCGAGGTCTGCCGCTACGTGCGGTCCGCGCCCCCGCCGCTGTGCAGCCTGCCGGTGCTCCTGCTCACCGTCCACAACGCGGACGCGCAGGTGGTGGAGGGGCTCGAGGCGGGCGCCAGCGACTTCGTCTCCAAGCCCTTCGCCGAGCCGGTGCTGATGGCGCGGGTGTCGGCCCTCATCCGTCAGAGGGGCCTGGTGGAGCGGGCGGAGCGCGCGGAGGCGGACGTCCGTCACCTGCTGCAGTCGGCCCCGGATGCGCTCTTCGTGGTGAACGCGGAAGGACGCATCGTCTACGCCAACGACGAGGCGCACCGGGTGAGCGGGCGGATGGGCGACTCGCTGACCGGCGCCGCAGCCCTGGACGTGTTCCCCGGCCTCTCCCTGCGCAACATCTCGGTGGGGCCCGGGCAGTCGCTGCTCCCCCTGCCGGACGTGACGCTGCGGGACCGCGTCTACTCGCCTTCGATCCGCCTGCTGCCCTCGGACACCGCCGCGGCGACCACGATCTCGCTGCGCGACGTCACCGAGCAGCGGCGCACCGAGGAGCGCAGGCTCGACTTCTATTCGATGATCGCCCACGACCTGCGCACGCCGCTGTCGGCGATGCTCCTGCGCACCGAGATGATCCTCCGCGGCAAGCACGGGATCCTCCGCCCGGAGCTCGCGGCGGACGTGCGCAAGATCAGCCAGCACGCCCGCTCGCTGGTGGCGATGATCAACGACTTCCTCGAGCTCGCGCGGCTGGAGGGCACCGGCCACAAGATCGACCGCGCGCCGGTGGACGTGGGCGGGATGGTCCAGCGCATCGGCGAGGACTTCCAGCCGCTGCTGGAGACCGGGCGGATCCACTGGAAGCACGAGCCTCCGCAGACCGAGCAGCGGGTGCTCGGTGACGCGCCGAGGCTCACCCAGGTGCTCACGAACCTGGTGGGCAACGCGATCAAGTTCACGCCGCAGGACGGCACCATCACCACCCGCGTGCTCGACCTCGGAGGCATGGTGGAGGTCCAGGTGACGGACACCGGGCCCGGCATCGAGCCCGCGCTCGCGCACCGCCTCTTCTCCCGCTACGAGCGCTCGCTCCACGGCGGCGGGAGCGCGGGGCGCAGCCTCGCCGGGACGGGGCTCGGGCTGATGATCGTGCGCGAGATCGTGGAGGCCCACGGCGGCGAGGTGGGCGTCCAGACCGAGCTCGGCCGGGGCAGCACCTTCTGGTTCCGGCTGCAGAAGCACGACGCCGGCGCGCCGGACCAGACCGGGGAACCCCGGCAGGCCTGAACGGGCTCCGCCGGGGTCCGGGGGCTGCTCTACCGGGGGCCCAACTGCACCTTGCCGTCGATGTGCGTGGACCGCAGCACGCCGTCGCCGTCCGGTTCGATCCGGAGCCGGCCGGTGTCGTCGATCGTCGCGCCGTGGCAGGTGTGGCACTGGTTGAGCTGCGTGCCCGCCGCGTGGTTCTCGTCCACGGGCGGGATGCCGTGGCAGTTGCCGCAGAGGATCTGGGGCGTCCCGCCGGTCCAGGTGGGCGTCCGCATCAGCGTGGCGGACTGGTCCTTCTTCGCGCCCTCGCCCGCGCCGTGGCAGTAGGTGGTGCAGGTCCCCGTCGTGCGGTCGAACATCGCCACCGCACCGTCCGCGCGGGCCACCGCACCTGCACCCTGCGGGAAGACCTCTGCCGGGAGCGTGGAGTCGATGTGGCCGGGGTCGTTGAGGTTCTGCGGCACCACGTGGCACTCGGTGCAGGCCACGGGTCCGGCGAGGCGGCTGGCCTTGAGGTGGGCCTGGTGCGCGCCGATCGTCGACAGCGAAGGATCGGTCCGTCCGGCGAGATCGCGCGGCGGGGCCGGGTTGTCCTCCGAGCCGTGGCAGGTGTTGCAGGTGCCCTCCCGCAGGTCGACCCGGCCGTTGACGTGCAGCGCCTTCACCACGGTGGTCTCGCTGTAGCCCGCGCCGTGGCACATCGCGCAGTCGGTGCCCGGGTGGTCCGCCGGCGGAAGGCCGTGGCAGGTCCCGCAGGTGGCCTGCCCCGCCCCCGCCGTCCACACCGGCGTCTGATTCGAGGCCAGCGCATCCACGCCGTTGGGCGCGTGGCAGGCGCTGTTCGCACAGGTCGCGTTCTGACGGTCCCACACCGCGGTGCCCCCACGCGCGCCGCGGATGAGAACCTCCGCGATGCCGTCCATCCCGCCGCCCTCTTCGCGGTAGTGGCCCGGGTCCTCCGGATGCGCCGGCGTCAGGTGGCACACCGCGCAGTCGAAGCCTGCGTGCAGCTCGCCCTCCATCACGTGCGCCCGGTGCGCGCCGACCCCGAGCGAAGAGGTCAGCCGCGAGAAGGAGAGATCCTTCGGCGGCGCGGCGCTGGTGGCGTCTCCGTGGCAGGTGCTGCAGGAATCCACGCCGCTTCGGTGACAGGTCTGGCAGTCCAGCTTCGAGGTGCCGCCGCGCAGGTCCTCGCCGTGGCAGTCGCGGCACTCGCCGTATGCGTAGGCCGAGGCGCGCAAGACCGCGCCGTGGAAGTTCGAGTCGGTCGGCGTCATCCAGCCCTTCTCGTGCGCGCGGCCGGTCCCGGTCTCCGCGCGGCAGCGGACGGCCCAGTCCTCGAGCGCGAGCACCTCCGCGTCCGCGATCCGCTCGTGCGGGGCGGTCTCTCCGCGCACCGCCTTGAGGAACTCGGAGTCCCGCTCGCGGGGAATCAGCGCCGAGCTCCCGTCGTCGCGGCGGGCGACCACGCGGCGGTAGGCGTCCACCCGGTAGCCGCCTTCGGCCAGCGCCGCGCCGTGGCAGGACTGGCAGCGGGCCTCGAGCACCGGTGAGATGCGCGTCTCGAAGGGCGGACAGGCCGCCTCGCCGAACTGCTCGGGGCGCGCGAGGCCACACGCCGAGAGCAGGCCGAAGGGGAGGATGAAGAGCAGACGGGCCACGCTACTGGTGACAGACGAGGCAGGTCGCATTGCGCCCGATCTCCTCGCGGTCATGGCGGCGGAGCCACGACTGCGGGTGGGGGTTTCCGCCGATGCCGCCCACCTTGTGGCAGTCGACGCAGAGGGACTGGGCGCCCTGGTCGTGGCAGGAGGCGCAGTTGCTGATGTTCCGCCGCGCGTCCGCCCCGTGGCGCAGGCCGTAGCCGTCCGGGTGGGGGTTGCGCGCGTCCGCCACCGTGGGCGCCACGCCGCGCTCCATGTGGCAGGTCTCGCAGGAGGTGGTGCCGTGGCACTTGGCGCACATCGCCGGCTCGGCGCGCGCCTCGATCGAGTGGCGGCTGATGAAGTCCGCGCGGTGGATGAACTGGCGATCCACCCGCTCGATGGCGAGCAGCTCCAGCCGCACCGGCACCGTCTGCACCGAGTGGCAGTCGCTGCAGAAGGTCTGGTCGTGGCAGGTCGCGCACGACTGCGAGTTGCGCGCGTCCTGGCCGTGCTTGCGCAGGTAGTCGCCCTCGTGGGTGAAGGCGGTGATCGGCCTCAGCGGGAAGCGCTGCAGATCGAAGTGGCAGTTGTCACACGTGCCCTGGGCGAACTGCTTGCCGTGCGGCTCGTGGCAGTCGGTGCACACCGCCATCGGCGGGGTGTGGCCCTCGGGCCGGTTGGGCTCGGGCAGGGTCTTGTGACAGACGCCGCAGTCCTCGTCCTCCTCGAGGTGCTGCGCGTGGTTGAAGACGAGGTGGTAGTCCCGCTTGGCGTACGTGGTGGGCTTGCCCACGTGGCAGAAGCCGCAGTTGTTGTTCTCCTTCTCCTCCCGGTGGCACTCGAGGCACTTCTTCTCCGCCGGGAGGTTCCGCTGCGCGAGCGACGTGCTGTCGAACACGCCCTCATGGCAGGTGAGGCAGTCCACGTCCGCTTTGGCGTGGATCTCGTGGGGGGCCTTGATCGTGTGGCGCGGCCAGGCGGGCGCAAAGAGCGTCACGCACGCCGTGAAGGCGAACGAGGCCAGCGCGATGAGGACGAGCTTCCAGTAGCGGGTCATGGCTCTTCGCCCCTGCTCCGGGAGGTGGTGGCGAACTGATAGCCGACGCGCGCGAGGAGCTCGAAGCGCCGGGCAAAGGTGGGATCCGCGCCGGCCACGCCGGAGACGGTGGCGCGCCAGCCGGGCAGGAAGCGCCAGCCCACGCTCGCGCTCGCCGCCACAGAGGTGGTCTCGCCGTTGATCGGCGCGTCGAGGAAGTAGACGTCGGCGTCCCCCGCGACGAAGAGCTGCTCGGTGATGCGGTGCGTGGCGAAGACGCGGCCGAGCACGTAGCCGTTCTCCGGGATCCGGAGCTGGCGGACCTCGGCCCCCACCTGCGCGCGGTTGCGGAAGCCGAGCCGGTACGTGCCGCGGGCCCGGAGGTCGTGGCCCGAGCCTTCCACCATCCGCAGGTAGCGCCCGTCGGCGGTGAGTGACAGCCGCCTCAGCGGCTCCCAGTAGACGCCGCCGCCCCACTCGTCGCGCTCGTCGTCCGCGAACACGCTGAGGATGGAGGTGCGCGGCAGCCAGAGATCCGGCGCCGTCCGCCGCAGGTGCGCGTACAGCTCCACGTCCGGGCGCACGAACCAGCGCGGCATCAGCTCCGCCTCCACCAGGCGCGAGTCCGCCACGCTCCAGATCCCCGCCGCGGTGAGCAGCACGTTGCGGCGCAGAGCCCAGCGCCCGTCGAGCCCGACCTCGTGCCGCGAGATGGCGGCGGCGCCGAAGGTCTCGAGGCCGAACCCGTAGGTGTACGTCGCGCCGAGCTCGTTGCCGAAGGAGGGGCTGTAGTAGACGCGCGCGCCGGTCTGCACATCGGCGGGGCGCGGACCGAACAAGGGCACCACCGGCGCTCCTCCATAGGCGCGCACGCCGAAGCCGCGGGCGATCCGGAAGTCGAGGCTCGCGCCGTCCACGTGGACCACGCGCGGGGTGACGCCGTCGAAGATGAGCTGGCGTCCGGCGCGCACGTGCAGCCGCCGGTCGAGCACCCGCGCCTCCGCATAGAGGAGCTGCAGGTCCGCCCCGAGCGGGTCCTGCGCCGAGGGCCCACGCAGCGATCCCACGCTCCCCTCCGACAGCCCGCCGAGCACGTGCCAGCGGCCCCAGGCGCTGAGCTTGACCCGGACGTCCTGCGCGGGGCCCCAGTCGATGTCCTTCGCCGAGACGTCGACCAGCTCCAGCAGCGGGGCCGTGGGCGTGGCGACACCGCGCGACGCCTGCGGTCTCGCGATGAGGACGGTGGTGGCCGAAGCCTCCACCGTGGCCGCGCGCGCCGCCGGGACCAGGCCCATTGCGGCGACCAGCGCGAGCCAGGTGGTGTGGTTCATGTCGCTCTCCGGGTGGAACGCCGCGGGGGCGATGAGCAACAAGCGAGCCACGGCGGCCCTCCGCGTCGGACGGACGCGCGCGGGGCAATGCGCGCTGCAAATGATGCGTTGGCGATCTCCGCGAACGAACCCTTTGCCGGGGCCGAAGCGCCTCCTTGAAGAGCGGCTCGTGAGCGCGGTGCGCCGGTACGGAGGATGCAACCTGCGCCGCAGCAGAGAACCCGCACCCGGGACACGTCATGGCGAAAGTACATCCCTTTTCCAAGTTGCTCTGCATGGGCGCCCTCGCCGCTGTCGTGGCGTTCACCGGCTGTCGCGGCGAGCAGGGCCCACCGGGAGGCCCGGGCGACCCCGGTGCCGAAGGACCGGCAGGCCCGCCGGGCGATCCGGGGCGGCCGGGCGACCCCGGGACGCCGGGTCAGCCTGGCCAGCCGGGCGACGATGGCGAGGACGGGCTCGACGGTCCCACCGTTCCGGTGCGCACGGTGCTGATGCCGTGGGAGGACCTGCCAGGACTTTCGCTCACCGTCCACGGCGTCACCGGCGGCTCGGCGCCCAACGGCGCGTTCCTCCCCGGCGACCGGATCACCCTCGAGTTCTCGCTGGCGACCGGGTCCGGGCAGCGCCTCGCGCTCGATGAGCTGGACAGCGTGTCCCTGATGATCGCAGGCCCGGTGGGTGGGATGCAGCGGGTGCTCCCGCAGGGGCGCTCGGCGCAGTCGTACGCGGACGTGAAGGCCCGCGCCGAGGCCGCGCCGCAGGGCCGCTACCGTTATGTGGTGCCGGATCCCCTCCCCGCCACCTACGGCCCGCCACTCTTCGACACCACCAGGTTCACCGACGGCGAGAAGACCGGCCAGGCGCTGGAGCCGGGGACCTACGAGATCGGCATCCGCGCGCTCAAGAGCTACGGGATCAGCGGTCAGACGGTGCGCGACGTGGACAACACCATCGAGAGCATCCGGGTGGGCGCTGCGACCACGACCGTCCAGCAGCACGCGGTGGTCACCCAGGGCAACTGCGACACCTGCCACCAGGACCTGCGCTTCCACGGCGGCGGCTACCGCGACGTGCGCATGTGCCTGATGTGCCACACCGCCGGCTCCGAGGACCGCAACAGCACCGACACCGGTGACGCCACGCCCGAGACGATCGAGTTCTCGGTGATGGTGCACCGCCTCCACAACGGCGCGCACCTGCCCTCGGTGGTGGGCGTGGGGACGAAGCCGGACGGGACCCGCGACTACTCGGTGGCGCCGCGGCCGCTGCTCATCGGCCGGAGCGACTACTCGAAGAGCGCCTTCCCGGTGTGGCCGGTGGGCCTGAACCCGATGCCGCGGGACCTGGGCTACGCCGCCCTCTCCGCCGCGGACAAGGCGAAGGAGGATCAGGTCCGAAAAGGCATGGTGGACTGCGCCAAGTGCCACGGTGATCCGGACGGTGCGGGCCCGCTCGAGGCCCCGGCGCAGGGAGACCTCGCGTACGACAATCCCACGAGGCGAGCCTGTGGCTCGTGCCACGACGACGTGGACTGGAGCCTCTCCTACTCGTCCAACGGCCTGGCACACCCCGCGGCGCTGGCGGACTCGAGCTGCACGCTCTGCCACTCGCCGGCGAACCAGACAGCGATCAACCCGCGGCTCGGCCACCGGCACCCGATGACGAACCCGAACGTGAACCCGGGCACCGAGCTGACCATCGTCTCCGTCGAAGAGGACGGCGCCCACGACGGCGATGGCACCTTCGATCCCGGCGAGAAGGTCCGGGTGACGTTCACCTTGAAGAACGGCCAGGGGGTGGACCTCGCGCCGTCCGCGCTGGCGTCGATCAGCGTGGTGATGAGCGGCCCCACCTCGAACATGAACCTCCTGCTCAACACCAGCATCCCGCTGGGCCGGCTGGGTCCCGCGGCGCCGAGCCACTCCACGAACCTCCCCGAGCTCGTCTTCCTCGAGCGGGTGGGCGTGTCGCAGGCGGGGCTGGAGACCTTCACCACCGCGCGCACGCCGCACTGGAACGTGACCGGCGCGCTGACGCAGGTGCTGGTGCGGACGGGAACCGGAACGGGCACCGCGCTGACCTCGCCCGCCGCCGCGATGCAGAACTGGCTGGACGTGGCGAGCAGCGCCGGCATCGCCCGCGGTGACTATGTGGTGGTCGCGGACGGCGTGGCAGGACAGGAAGAATACTTCCGGATCCAGCACGTGAGCGGGAACCGGCTCTGGCTCACCTCCACCCAGTCGCAGGGCACCTACGGACCCTGGGTCCGCAACCCGCACGCCGCGGGAACGTCGGTGACGCGGGTGACGGTGGCCCAGCGCACGCTGGGGACGGACTATGCGCTGGACGCCCCCACGGGCACCCTCACCGAGCTTGCGGACTTCGGCGCGGGGGCCACGGTGCTGGCGACCTACACCTCCGACTTCATCGTGCCCGCGCTCTACCCGCCCACCATCAACGATGGGCCGGAGCTGGACGAGACGTGGGGCGAGTGGACCGGCAAGCCGCTGGTGAGCGGCACCTACCAGGTGGGCATCTGGGGCACGCGGAACTTCTTCGTGAACCCGCTGGGCCAGGTGGTGGCGGACGGCACCGGCGACAACACCACCTACCGCTCGACATCGGTGACCCGCGTTCACGAAGTCCGCGTGGGGAGCGCCACCACGATCCAGCCCTACGCCTCGGTGGGGACGTACGACACCTGCTACGCGTGCCACAACGAGGTCGTCTTCCACGGCTCCGGCCGCAGGGGCGCGGAGAACTGCACCCTCTGCCACGCGCTCAGCGGCGCCGAGGACCGGCCCCAATACGTGAGCCTCACCGGCGCGCCGACGCCCGGGGTGACGATCAGCTTCCGCACCATGCTGCACAAGATCCACCGCGGGAAGGATCTCGCCCAGGGCAGCGCGTACCAGGTGGTGGGCTTCAGCGGGCCGCTCTCCTTCGAGAACGTGGTCTTCCCGGTGATGAACGGGGGCACGCAGAACTGCGCCGCCTGCCACGGCCAGGACAACGCGGCGTGGAAGCTGCCGCCCTCCAGGGCCCACCCGACGCAACAGGGTGCCCCGTCGAGGGACTGGATGGCCACCTGCGGCTCGTGCCACGACTCGTCCGCCGCCCAGGCACACATCGGGCTGCAGACCTTCATGGGCGCCGAGTCCTGCGAGATCTGCCACGGGCCGGGCAAGGCTTCGGACGTGGAGCAGGCGCACAAGATCCGCTGAGTCTCCGCAGGCCTTGAAGGACCGAGGGCCGCGCTCCTCCAGGGGGCGCGGCCCTTCGCCGTTTTTTGCGCGAAAACGCAAACGGTGCGCGGGGCCGGTCGGCCCTGATCGCATCCCGAGGGAAACCACCGCCGCGAAGCCGCGCAGATTTCGCGCGCCCGCCCCGAGGCCTGCACGTCTTGCGCGGCGGAGCGTTTTGACCCGGTGGTGGGAGGTGGCGGCGGGTGGGCGCGGAGGTGGCACCCGCCGTGCACAACAGGGCCGCGATGCATGCCCATCTCGCGCTCGTTCCCCCCGAGCCCCCGCCTCAGGCCGTCCCCGCGCAGAACGCCTTCGAGCTCGAGGACGTCAGCCGCCGCTTCGGTCCCCGCTGGGCGCTCTGCCGCGTCACCTTCAGCCTCCCGCAGGGCCGCTCGCTCCTGCTCACCGGCCACAACGGCTCGGGCAAGACCACCCTGCTGCGCGTGCTGGCGACCTCGTACAAGCCGTCCGCCGGCAAGCTCACCGTGCTCGGACTGGACGCGGTCACGCAGACCGACGCCATCCGGCGCAAGGTGGCGCTGCTCTCGCACGCCAACTGCCTCTACGACGACCTCACGGCGTCGCAGAACCTGATGCTGCTCGCGCGGCTGCTGGACCTGCCCGAGCCGCGGGAGCAGGTGCACGCGGTCCTCACCCGCATGGGCCTGGCCAACCGCGACGGACAGCCGGTCCGCACCTTCTCCGCCGGCATGAGGAAGCGCGTGGGCATCGGCCGGCTGCTGCTCAAGCGCCCCGAGCTCGCGCTGCTCGACGAGCCCTTCGGTGAGCTGGACCCGGCGGGCATCGAGCAGATGGAAGGGATCATCGGCGAGCTGCGCGCGCAGGGCACCACGCTGGTGCTCGCCACGCACCTCATCGAGCAGGGCCAGCGGCTGACGCAGGACCGGCTCCACCTCGAAGACGGCTGGATGGTGTCCCCATGACGCTCGTGAAGACCGCCGCGCTCATCCTCCACAAGGACCTGCTGCTCGAGTGGCAGACCCGCGCGCGCACCAACGCGCTCATCTTCTTCGGGTTCTCCACCCTGCTGCTCTTCTCCTTCGCCCTGGGCCCGGACACGAAGCTCCTGCAGCGCAACGGCGCGGGCTACCTCTGGCTGGCGCTGCTCTTCTCGGTGGTGCTCGCGCTGGGCGAGGCGTTCCGGGTGGAGAGCGAGAACGGGGCGATGGACGGCCTGCGGCTCGCGCCCGCGGATGCCCGGGCGATGTTCCTCGGCAAGGCGCTGGGGACCACGCTGGTGAGCTTCCTCCTCTCCTGGGCGCTGGTCCCGGCGATGGTGGCGCTCTACGACGTGAAGCTGGCCATGGGACCCGGGCCGCTCGCGCTGGTGCTCCTGCTCGGCTGCGCGGCCATCAGCGCCCCGGGCACGGTGCACGCGGCGATCAGCTCGAACGCCCGCGCCCGCGACCTGCTCCTGCCCTTGATGCTCTTCCCGCTGGTGGTGCCCGCGCTGCTCGCCTCGGTGAAGGCCACAGGCCTCGTGCTCGCCGGCGACCCGATGGGCCAGCTCTCCGGGTGGCTCGGGCTTCTGGCCGGCTTCAACGTGACCTTCTGGGGCGCCGGCTTCCTCCTCTTCCCGAAGGTGATCGAGCCATGAGCCCGCGCCCGGACCTTGCAGTGAAAAACCCCGAAGCAGTGACCGCAGCAACTGGAGCAACGCCGAGGACAGCGATGAGCAACTACGTACGAAACGGGATCGGCCTTCTGGGCCTCATCCTCCTGGTGGTGGGCGGCTGGATGGGCCTGTCGTGGGCGCCGGCGGACCGCGAGATGGGCGACGTGCAGCGGATCATGTACGCGCACGTGCCGGCTGTCTGGTGCGCGCTGGTGGCGCTGACGCTGCAGTTCGGCTGCTCGCTGTTCTACCTCTTCAAGAGCAAGGACAAGGTCGACGCCATGGCCGCCTCGGCCACCGAGGTCGGCGTGTTCTTCGGCGTGGTGGGCGTGCTGCTCGGCGCCATCTGGGGCCGGCCGACGTGGGGCGTGTGGTGGACCTGGGATCCGCGCCTGACCACGGCGGCCATCCTCATCGTCGCCTACGTGGGCGTGATGGCGCTGCGCTCCTTCGTGGAGGATCCCGAGCGCCGCGCGACCTGGGCGGCGGTGGCCTCGCTCATCGCCTTCGTGGACATCCCCATCGTGTGGTTCTCCGTCCGCTGGTGGCGCAGCCTCCACCAGGTGCAGTCCAGCCCGGCCACGGTGGACGAGTCCATCTCCCTGGCCTTGCGCGTGAACGGCATCGCGCTGCTGCTGGTCGCCGTCTGGATGATCTGGACCCGCTATCGCATCGCGGTGCGCCGCCAGCAGCAGGAGCTCGCGCTCCCCGAGAAGCTGGTCCGTCCCGCCGCGCAGAACCCCCGCCTCGAAGGAGCTGCCTCGTGAATCCCCTCATCTCGTCCCTCGCAACCCTCGCCACGGCGGCCGCCGGCGAGGTCGGAAGCGGTGTCCTGGTCGGCGGCTGGAACTACGTGTGGGGCGCCTACGGGCTGCTGTGGGGAGCGTGCGCGCTCTACGGCCTGTGGCTCCTGCTCTCTCATCGCCGTGAGGTGTCGGGGACGTCGGCGGCCCCTGAGGCTGGGAGGATCGGATGAACGCGCAGACGAAGAAGCGCCTGAGCGCCGTCGCCGCACTGCTGCTCGCGGGGGTCGGCCTGGGCTGGGTGGCCATGGGCAACATCGGCGACAACCTCGTGTACTACTGGACCCCGTCCGAGCTGCTCTCGCGCGGTGACGAGGCGCGCGGCCCCACCATCCGCCTGGGCGGCGTGGTGAAGCCGGGCACGGTGGTGTGGGACGCGGACAAGGGCATCCTCACCTTCGACTGCCAGCAGGATCACGAGGAGGGCTCCGCCTTCGTGCGCGTGGTCAGCGAGGGCGTCCCCCCGCAGATGTTCCGCGACGGCATCGGCGTGGTGGTCGAGGGCACGTGGTCGGCGGACGAGACGTTCACCTCGAGCCGGCTGATGGTCAATCACTCCAACGAATACCGCGGTGAGGATCACCCGCCCGTGGACGACGACATGGTCGCCCCCGAGGGGATGGTCCCGCAACCGCAGGCATCCAGGTAGGCGGGTTCAGATCATGGGTTCCCTCGGTACGCTGTTGATGATGATCGGCCTGGCCTCCGCCGCGTTCGGCGCGGTGGCGGGCTTCGCCGGCGGGGCGATGAAGCACCCGGGCGCCGCGCGCGCCGCGAGGCTGGGTGCGGTGGGCTACGGCGTCGGCTTCATCGGCGCCAACCTCACCATGGTGGCCGCGCTGCTGATGCGCGACTTCTCGGTGCAGTACGTCGCCCAGGTCGGAAGCCACGCCACGCCCACGGTCTTCACCATCGTCTCGCTGTGGTCGGCGCTGGAGGGATCCCTGCTCTTCTGGGGCGCCATCCTCGGCGGCTTCCTCATCGCCTACGCGGTGTGGGCAAAGGGCAAGGACGACAAGTTCGTGGGCTACTCGCTGGCGACGATGCTCGCGGTGGCGTGCTTCTTCTCCTTCCTGGTGGTGGGACCTGCGAACCCCTTCGCGCCCACGCCTTCGCCCATCCCGCTCGACGGGCCGGGCCCGAACCCCTACCTGCAGAACCACATCCTGATGATCGCCCACCCGCCGGCGCTGTACCTCGGCTACGTGGGGCTCACCGTTCCCTTCGGGATCGCGCTCGGGGCCTTGTTCGCGGGGAAGATCCCCAACGGCTTCGGCCAGGCGCTGCGGCGCTGGACGCTGGTGCCCTGGCTCTTCCTCACGCTCGGGATCGTGCTCGGCGGGTGGTGGGCCTACGAGGTGCTCGGCTGGGGCGGCTACTGGGCGTGGGATCCGGTGGAGAACGCGTCGTTCCTCCCCTGGCTCACCGCCACCGCCTTCATGCACAGCTCCATGGTCCAGGAGCGCAAGCGCGGACTGAAGACGTGGACCCTGTGCCTCGTGCTGGTGAGCTTCTGGCTGACCATCCTCGGCACCTTCATGACCCGCTCGGGGATCTTCAACTCGGTGCACGCCTTCACCCAGTCCGAGATCGGCCCCATGTTCCTCTACTTCCTCGCGGTGCTGCTGGTGGTCTGCGTGGCGGTGGTGGTGCTGCGCGCGCCGGTGCTGGAAGCGGAGCAGGCCCCGCCGGGGACGGTGCTCTCGCGCCAGACCTCCATCCTCGTCACCAACCTGGTGCTCGCCGCGTTCACCTTCACGGTGCTGCTGGGCACGGTGCTCCCGCTCATCGTCGAGGCCGTGGAGGGCCGGCGGATCAGCGTGGGCGAGCCGTACTTCAACCGGTTCGCGGTGCCGCTCTCCCTGATGCTCCTGCTGCTGATGGGCGTGGGGCCGGCGCTGCCCTGGGGCAACGTCACGCCGAAGGAGGCCTTCCGGCGGCTGGCCGCGCCTGCGGGTGCAGGGCTCGCGGTCCTGGTGGTGTGCCTCGCCTTCGGGCTCACCGGTTGGCGGCCGCTGATGGCCTTCGCCCTCGCCGCGTTCGCCGCGGTGGTCACCTTGCGCGAGATGTTCGCCCCGGCCTGGAGCCGTTGGCGCAAGCACGGTGACCGCGCGGCGGAGGCGCTGGGTGCGGCGCTCAAGGCGAGGCGGCGCTTCGGCGGTCACCTCGTCCACCTGGGCGTCATCACCATGGCCATCGGCATCGCGGCGTCCTCGGCGTACAGCGTGCCCACGCACGGCACGGTCAAGGCGGGCGAGACCTTCATGGTGGGCAGCACGCCGGTGAAGTTCGTGGAGCTGGCCTCGGGCCGCGAGCCGCACCGCCAGTGGGTGGGCGCGAAGATGCAGCTCGAGGACGGCACGGTGCTCACGCCGCGCCTCAACTACTACGAGCGCAGCAAGGACCCCATCGGCACGCCGGCGGTGCGGTCCACGCCGGGCGGCGACGTCTACCTGAGCGTGATGTCGGTGGATGCGCAGGGAAACAGCGTCTCCTACCGGGCCTGGGTGTTCCCGCTGGTGACGTGGATCTGGTGGAGCATGCCGCTCTTCGTCCTGGGCTCCCTCTGGGCGCTCTGGCCGTCGCGGCGGCGCAGCGAGGTGGCCGCGGAGTCTGCGGTGGCGGCGCGTCCGGTGGTCTCGGGCGGGACGCCTCCCAAGGTCGCGCCTGCCGGGGAGGCCGCATGAAGCGGATGATCGTGGCGGTGGGCCTGCTCGGGTTGTGTCTGGGCATGGTCTGGGTGTTCGGCGGCGCCTTCGGCAAGAACGTGCGCGAGGTGCCCTTCATGCTCCGCGGACAGCAGGCGCCACAGTTCGACCTGCCCACGCTGAACGACCGCGGGCGCATCTCGCTGGAGGGGATGAAGGGCAAGCCGGTGGTGATGAACGTGTGGGCGAGCTGGTGCGGCCCCTGCGTGGTGGAGCACCCGGTGCTCGAGTGGGGTTCGCGCAGGTACGGAGACCGGGCGCACTTCGTGGGCCTGGTGTTCGAGGACGACGAGGAGGCGGCGAAGGGCTTCCTCCGCAAGCACGGCCAGAGCTTCCCGCAGATGTTCGACGAGCGGGGGCGCACCGCGGTGGACTACGCGGTGGCAGGCGTGCCGGAGACGTACTTCATCGATGCGGACGGCGTGATCGTGGACAAGCACGTCGGCCCGCTCTCGAGGGAGGCGCTGGCCGCGCGCATCAACAAGCACTTCGGACCGGCGGCCGCCGTGGGGTCCGCGGTGAATGCAAACCCGGGGAGCGTGGCGCGATGATCCCGTACGCGATGTTGCTGGCCGGCGTGCTCACGTTCGGCGCGGTGGATGTGCAGCTCTCGCCCGAGCAGGAGGCGCAGGCGCTGAAGATCGGCAAGAACCTGCGCTGCGCGACCTGCCAGGGGATGTCGGTGGCGGACTCGCCCTCGGCCACCGCGCGGTCGCAGTTCCAGACGGTTCGCGAGCTGGTGGCGGAAGGAAAGACCGAGCAGGAGATCCGCGACTTCTTCGTCAGCCGCTACGGCGACTGGGCGCTGCTCGAGCCCAAGGCGGAAGGGATCGCGTGGTTCGCCTGGGCAGGTCCGGTGCTGTTCCTGCTGGCCGGGCTCGGCGTCATCGGTTGGGCGGTGGCCCGGCCGGGTGCGAGGCGGAAGCCTGCGTCCGGGACGCCGGAGGCGGATGTGGACGAGGAGTACTTCGAGGAAGAGGCGGTGCGCGGATGAGCGGCTCGACGTTGGGATTCGTGGTGATGGCAGCGGGCCTGCTGGTGGGGCTCGCGTGGATGGTGGCGACGAAGCGCCGGGCCGAGGCGCAGGCCGCGGTGCCGGTGAAGGCAGGCGGCGGCGCGTCGTCCTCCGCCCGGAAGGTGCCGTGGGGGACCGTGGGCCTGGTGGCGGGCGCGGTGGTCGCGTTCGGCGCATCGTGGGCGGTGCAGCGCGCGTACATGGCGCCGGTCGAGCCCGAGCCGCAGCACGTGCACGCAGGCCAGATGCCGGCAGGGCATCCTCCGATGGGCGGCCACCCGGGCGCGGGCAGCGGGATGCCCTCAGACGGGGCGCACCGCGGCGTCGACATCGACAAGATGGTCCGCTACGCCGAGACGCAGCCGGAGAACACCGAGATGGCCTCGTTCGTCACGCACGAGCTCATCCGGTTCGAGCGCTTCGAGGACGCCAGGCGGCTGCTCGACGCCGCGCGGGCCACGGCGCCGGATCACCTGGAGCTGGAGATCCACGCGGTGGTGGTGGACGCGTTCCTGAAGGAGGATCTGAAGGGCGCGGTGGCGCGGCTGGCCGAGCTCGGCGCGCGCGGTGGCCCCGACGCGGCCGAAGCCCACCTCTTCCGCGGCGCGCTGGCGCTGCAGATTGGAGATCAGGCCGCGGCGCTGCAGAGCCTCGAGACCTTCACCCAGGTGGCGCCCCCCGAGGCCCACCCGCGAGACATCGCCCAGGTGATGACCTCGCTGCGCGCGGGGAAGAACCCCAGCGCCCTGCCGGCGGGACATCCGTAGGCACAAGGGATGGGCCGCTCTGCTCCGCGGGTGCCTCAGCGAGGCAGCCGCGCGAGCGCGCGCTCCACGTGCGACCACGACACGCGCTCCTGCTCGAGCCTGAGCGCCGGTCCATGCCGGTCTGTGCGCAGGGCGTCGAACACATGTGCCTCCTCCGGCGAGAGGCGGGGCAGCTCGCGCAGACAGCGCGCGTCGGCGGGTTCCTGTGTCCAGCGGTCCCGGTGCGCGAGCAGCGTCTCCTCGTCCATCAGCAGTGACGTGGCGTGCGGGATGGACGCGCGCAGCCGGTCGAGGATGGCGAAGCCGTGGGTGTCGAGGTCCCCCCAGTAGTGGAGCTCTGCATCACGGATCCACGGGACGGCCGCGAGCAGGTCCAGCGCGTAGCCCCTCCCGAAGACGACCACCGCCTCCTCCGCATCGGAGAAGGCGAGCGCGTTGGTGTCGTTCTCGGTCACGAACACCCGGCGCGGGCGAAGCGGCAGGGCGGCCATCTGCGTCACCGGCGCGGTCAGATCGTTCAGCACACCGCCGGGTGCGAGCCGCGGATCCAGGACGCGGATCCGGAGCAGCACCGGCTTCTCCTTCAGGCCGAAGCGTTGCTCGAACGACGCGCCTTCACCGGCGGAGGGCGGGCTGCCGGGTGCGCGCGTGAGCTCGAGCAGCTCCGCGAGGAGCCCGCGGTGGCGCTCGATGAACTTGGTGTCCACGCCGGGCGGATCCACCTGGCGGAGGTAGCAGCCGGGCTGAGGGTGGGCGCCAAACCACCGCAACACGGAGAGCACCTTCGCCCAGTCGTCCCCGTGTTCGAGCACCACCAGCGCGCGGCGCGAGAGCCACGCGGCGAGCGCTGGAAACGCCTCGACGGTTGAACGGTAGAGCTCGGCGAAGCGCCTGCCCTCCCCCGTCCGGCCGATCGCACGCAGCGCGTCTGCCGCCTTCTCGAACACGGCCTGGCGAGGAAGACGGTTGGCGCCGAGGTGCCGGTGCCGCACTTCCTCCCAGACGAGCTGGAAGCCGCTGCGGCGTGTCTCCTGTGAAGCCTCTTCGAGAGCCCGGACCCACGCACGGACCTCGTCGAACCGATCGAGCAGCTCCCGCCCGTCCGGTCCGCGAAGGGGAATCCGCAACGGGAACAGCGCCTCATGGTGCGTGTCGTCCACCAGAGCGCGGAGGAGCTCGCCCCGGGCCCACAGCCGTTCGAGCCGGGCGTTCACGTCCTCCGGGCACGTCCACCGCGCCCGCTCGTTCCGGATCCTCATCTCTGCGCAGCGGCCTCGCGCTCCGCCCGCAGCGCCTCGATGGTCAGGTTGCGGAGCACGGACTCGCGCCCGTCCGCGCTGTGAACGAAGCCGACCGAGGAGACGAACGGTTCGATCACGTGGATCTTCTGGAGCGGCGTGACGATGAGGAGCTGGAGGTTCAGCTTCCGGAAGAGCTGCAGCCCGTAGCGGGCGGACTCATCCGAGCCGCGTCCGAACGCCTCGTCGATGACCACGAACCGGAACGAGCGCGAGCGCGTCTCGCCCCACTCGAGCCCGAACTGGTAGGCGAGGCTGGCCGCGAGGATCGTGTAGGCGAGCTTCTCCTTCTGCCCGCCGGACTTGCCGCCGGAGTCCGAGTAGTGCTCGTGCTCCT
>CAZCWA010000010.1:0-12046 GCA_964502265.1 uncultured Myxococcaceae bacterium
GACCGCGCGCCACGAAGCGGCCTGGGCAGAGCAGCTCGCCTCGCTCTCGGGCGTGGAGCTTCCGCTTCCCCGCCGGACGGAGAAGTCCACCGGCCAGCGCGAGCAGGTGGCCCTGGACGGGACGGCGGAGGGCGTCATCGCCGCGTTCGTCACCGTGCTCGCGCGGCTGTCGGGGCAGGAGACGCTGGACCTCACCGTGAGCGATGCGCAGGTGCGGGCCGCGGCCGGCGCCTGGAGCAGCGACTTTGCCACCCAGCTTCCGGTGCGCTTCGTCCTCCCCCGCTCGCTGTCGGCGAAGGACGCGGTGGCGGCGGTGGACGCGGCCCTGCAGAGCGCGCGGACCCGCGGCCCCGTCGCGAAGGATCTCGCGGTGCGCAGCCCGCAGCTGGCCTCGCTGCGGCAGGCGGGCTCGCTTCCCGCGCTTCCGGTGTCGGTGGAGCTGCGCGGGGACGCGGCGGGTGAGACCCCGGCGGGTTCGGAGCTGTCCCTGGTGGTGACCGCGTCCGGCGCCGCGCTGTCCTTCGATCCGGCGGTCTACGCGCAGGAGACGGTGGCGGATCTGGCGCGCCGGGTGGCGCTGGTGAACGCGCAGCTCGGCGCGCGGGCGGACGCGAAGGTGTCCGAGCTCTCGCTGCTCACCGCGGACGAACAGCAGACGATGCTCGAGCGCTGGAACGACACCGCGGTGGAGATGCGCGGCGCGAAGACGGTCGCCGAGGCGTTCTCGATGCAGGTGGCGAAGACGCCGTCCGCGGTGGCGCTGCGCGGCGGCGGTCAGGCGTTGACGTACGCCGAGGTCGACGCGCGGGCGATGAAGCTGGCGCGCCGGCTGGTGGCGCACGGCGTGGGCCCGGACGTGCGCGTGGGCGTGTGCGTGGAGCGCGGCGTCGAGCTGGTCATCGCGGTGCTCGGCATCCACAAGGCCGGCGGTGCGTACGTGCCGCTCGATCCGGCGTACCCGGCGGAGCGCGTGGCCTACATGGTCTCCGACGCGAAGATGCCGGTGATCGTCTCGCAGACCCGGCTCTCCGCGCGGCTGCCGGAGAGCGACGCGGCGGTGGTCTTCGTGGACGATCTCGCGCAGGCGAACATCGCCTCGGAGGCCGAGGTCCACGCGTCCGCGGCGAAGGTGCAGCCCTCGCACCTGGCGTACGTGCTCTACACCTCGGGCTCCACCGGCCGGCCCAAGGGCGTGATGGTGACGCACGAGAACGTGCTCAACTTCTTCGTGGGCATGGACCCGCGGGTGGGCGCGGAGCCGGCCGGGGTGTGGCTGGCGGTGACCAGCCTCTCCTTCGACATCTCGGTGCTGGAGCTGCTCTGGACCCTGGCGCGGGGCTTCTGCGTGGTGGTGGCGCCGGGGCAGGACGCGGCCTCGCGGGCGCGCGCACCGTCGTCGAAGCGGCACGTGGACTTCAGCCTCTTCTACTTCGCCTCGGACGAGGGCGAGGCGGCCTCCGCGTCCGACAAGTACCGGCTCCTGATGGAGGGCGCGCGCTTCGCGGACCGGAACGGCTTCGAGGCGGTGTGGACGCCGGAGCGCCACTTCCACGCCTTCGGGGGCCTCTATCCGAACCCGGCCGTGGCCTCCGCGGCGATCGCGGCGATCACCGAGCGGGTGAAGATCCGCGCAGGCTCCGTGGTGCTGCCGCTGCACTCGCCCATCCGCGTGGCGGAGGAGTGGGCGCTGGTGGACAACCTCTCGAAGGGCCGGGTGGGCATCTCGGTGGCCGCGGGCTGGCAGCCGAACGACTTCGCGATCATGCCGGGCAACTACGCGGACCGGAAGGAGCGGATGTTCCGCGACGCCGAGACGCTCAAGGCGCTCTGGCGCGGCGAGGCGCGGCCCTTCCCCGGGCCCCAGGGCAAGGACGTGATGGTCCGCACCCTGCCCCGGCCGGTGCAGAAGGAGCTGCCCATCTGGGTGACGGCGGCCGGCAACCCGGAGACCTTCGCCCAGGCGGGGACCGCGGGCGCGAACCTGCTCACCCACCTGCTCGGGCAGAGCGTGGAGGAGCTGACGCAGAAGGTGGCGGTCTACCGCAAGGCCTGGAAGGACGCGGGCCACGCGGGTGAGGGCCACGTCACGCTGATGCTCCACACCTACGTCGGCAACGACGAGGCGGAGGTGAAGGAGATCGTCCGCGAGCCGATGAAGGGCTACCTGCGGAGCGCCATGGACCTGGTGAAGAAGGCCGCCTGGCACTTCCCCACCATCGCCCAGAAGGCGACCGCGTCCGGCAAGACCGCGGCCGAGGTGCTCGACGCCAAGGAGATCACCCCGGAGGAGATGGACGCGCTGCTCGACTTCTCCTTCGAGCGCTACTACCGGACCTCCGGGCTCTTCGGCACCCCCGAGGGCTGCGTGGAGATGGTGGACGCGGTGAAGGAGGCGGGCGTGGACGAGCTCGCGTGCCTCATCGACTTCGGCATTCCGTCGGCGGTCGCGCTCGAGGCGCTGCCCAACCTGGCGAAGCTCAAGGAGCTGTCGGTGCCGCCTGCGGAGGACGAGTCCCCGGGCGCCCTGATGAAGAAGTACGGGGTGACGCACCTGCAGTGCACGCCGTCCCTGGCGGGGATGCTGCTGGCGGATCCCGAGGCGCGCGAAGGCCTCGGCAACCTCCAGTACATGATGGTGGGCGGCGAGGCGTTCCCGCCGCCGCTGGCGCAGGAGCTGCGCGGCCTCGTGCGCGGCAAGGTCGTCAACATGTACGGCCCCACCGAGACCACCGTGTGGAGCACCACCCACCACGTGACGGGCGACGAGGCGCCGGTGCCTCTGGGCAAGGCGATCGCCAACACCCGGCTGTACGTGCTGGACCGGGACGGGCAGCCGCTCCCCGTGGGCATCCCGGGCGAGCTGTGCATCGGCGGGCTGGGCGTGGCGCGCGGCTACCTCCACCGCGAAGAGCTCACCGCGGAGAAGTTCGTGCGTGATCCGCACGCGCCGCAGGAGGGCGCTCGGATGTATCGCACCGGTGATCTCGCACGGTGGAAGGCGGACGGGACGCTGGAGTTCCTCGGCCGCATCGACCACCAGGTGAAGGTGCGCGGCCACCGGATCGAGCTCGGCGAGATCGAGACCGCGGTCCGCGAGGTGGCGGGCGTGAAGGAGGCGGTGGTCTCGGCGCGCGAGGACATCCCAGGCGACGTCCGGCTGGTGGCGTACCTCACCGCGCAGCCGGGTGAGACGATCGACGTGGACGCGGTGCGCGACCACGTGGCCGGGAAGCTGCCCGAGGCCTACGTGCCGGCGCACGTGGTGGTGCTGACCGCCTTCCCGCTCACGCCCAACGGCAAGGTGGACCGCAAGGCGCTGCCCGCGCCGGAGACCCAGGGTGCATCCGTGAACGGCACGGAGCCGGTGCTGCCGGGCAACGAGCTGGAGGAGGCGGTGGCGAAGGTGTGGCGCGAGGTGCTGGTCATCGACCGCGTGGGCACCCGCGACAACTTCTTCGAGATCGGCGGCCACTCGCTGCTGGTGGTGCAGGTGCAGCGCCTGCTCAAGGACGCGCTGGACCGGGACCTGCCGCTGACCGACCTCTTCCGGTTCCCCACCATCGAGTCCCTGGCCCGCCACCTCGGCGGCGGAGGCGAGGCGGCGGCGGCGGCAGCCCAGCAGGAAGCCACCGCCCGCGCCGACGCGCGACGGGACGCGATGCGCCGCCGCGCTCGCCGGCCGTAGAAATCACCGGGCGATACCGCCCCCACCGTTGGAGAAGCAGCCCGACCATGCAGAACCCGGACGTCCTCGTCGTCATCGTCAACTACAAGTCCGCGGGGCTCACGCTCGGAACCCTGGAGTCGCTCGCCGAGGAGCGCGGGCGGCACCCGGAGCTGCAGATCGAAGCGGTGGTGGTGGACAACGCCTCCGGTGACGAGGCGGCGCTGCGAGAGGGAATTGACGCGCGGTTCGCGTCGTGGGCGACGCTGCTCGTCTCGCCGGAGAATGGCGGCTACGGCGCGGGGAACAACCTCGGGCTGCGCTGGGCCTTCGAGAGGGGGCGGCCGCCGCGGTACTTCCACCTGCTCAACCCGGACACGCTGGTCCACGCCGACGGGGTGGCGGGGATGGTGCGCTTCATGGACGCGCACCCGCGGGCGGGCATCGTGGGGAACCGGATCCAGAACGACGACGGCACGGACTGGCCCTATGCGTTCCGCTTCCCCAGCCCCATCTCGGAGCTGCTGGAGGGGTGCAACCTCGGGGTGCTGGAGAGGCTGCTGGAGGACCACCGGATCCTCCTGCCCATGGGCGACGAGCCGCAGCAGGTGGACTGGCTGCCGGGCGCGTCCCTCCTCCTGCGCCGCGAGGTGGTGGAGCAGGTGGGCGCGTTCGACGAGGAGTACTTCCTCTATTACGAGGAGACGGACCTCTGCCTGCGCGCGAAGGCGGCCGGGTGGGAGAACTGGTACGTGCCGTGGGGAACCGTGATGCACATCAGCGGGGCGAGCACCGGCGTGACCGGCAAGGCCAGCGAGCTGCGGCGGAAGCCGCGCTACACCTACGAGTCGCGCCGCCGCTACTTCGTGAAGAACCACGGCTACCGGTACGCCGCCCTGGCCGACCTCGCCTATCTCGCCGGCAACGCGCTGGGCGGGCTGAAGAAGGCGATCAAGCGGGAGCCGAAGTCGCCCTACCTCTTCCGTGACTTCCTGCGGGACACGGTGCTGCTCCCGCACAACCGCCGGCGCGTGAGCCCCCCGCGGCAGTTCGTGCCGGTCCCGTATCCGCCGGGCAAACGGAGCCACGCATGAAGATCGGGCTGGTCGCCATCGGACGGAACGAAGGCGAGCGGCTCGGGCGGTGCCTGGAGTCGGCGCTTCGCCAGGAGGTGGCGCAGATCGTCTATGTCGACTCCGGCTCCACCGACGGCAGCGTGGCGATGGCACGGGACATGGGCGTGGAGGTGGTGGAGCTCGATCTCTCCCGGCCCTTCACCGCCGCCCGCGCGCGCAACGAAGGCTTCGCGCGGATGAAGGCCCTCCTGCCGGACGTGGAGCTGGTGCAGTTCGTGGACGGCGACTGCATCCTCGATCCGGCCTGGATCGACACCGGGCGCCGCTTCCTCGAGACGCACCCGGAGGCCGCGGTCGTCTGTGGCCGGCGACGGGAACGTTTTCCGGAAGCGTCCCTCTACAACCGGCTGTGCGACGAGGAGTGGAACACGCCTGTCGGGCGCACCACCGAATGCGGGGGCGACGCGCTGATGCGGGTCGCTGCCTTCGAGCAGGTCGGAGGGTTCGCTCCGGAACTCATCGCGGGCGAGGAGCCGGACCTCTGCTTCCGGATGCGCTCGCTCGGCTGGGAGATCTGGCGGCTCGACGCGGAGATGACCCTGCACGACGCGGCCATGACCCGCTTCGGCCAGTGGTGGACGCGCATGGTGCGCTCCGGCCACGCGGACGCGGAGGCCCTGCAGCGGCACGGTCCCACCGCCCACAAGCGCGCGTTCCGGAAGGTGGCCAGCAACGTCGTCTGGTCCATGCCGGTGGCGTGGCCGCTGTGGCCGGTGCTCTGGACCCGCGCCTACCGCTCCCGTCAGGACCCCGCCTGGGCCACCGCGGTGGTGGTGGGCAAGCTCCCGCACCTGCAGGGCCACCTGCTGTTCTGGATGAACCGCGCCCTCCGCCGGCAGCGGCGACTGATCGAATACAAGTAGCGGCCTCGAGAAAGCGCACCCATGTCCACTGAGATCAACGAAAACGACCTCGCCATCGTCGGGATGGCGATCCGCGTTCCGGGCGCCAACACGCCGGGGGAGTTCTGGAGGAACCTCCGGGACGGCGTCTGCTCCACCGTGACGTACACCGAGGAGGAGCTGCTCGCGGCCGGTGAGTCGCCGGAGCTGCTGGCGGATCCGGACTACGTGCGCGCGGGCACCCCGCTGCAGGACATGGAGATGTTCGACGGCGACTTCTTCGGCTTCACGCAGAAGGAGTGCGCGGTCATCGATCCGCAGCACCGCCACTTCTACGAGGCGGCCTGGGAGGCGCTGGAGAATGCGGGCTATCCGCCAGAGAAGCTGGATGGCGCCACCGGGGTCTACGCCGGCTGCGGCATGGGCTCGTACCTCTACTTCAACCTCGTCACCCACGCGGACATGCTGAAGGACCCGGGCATGTTCCTGCTGCGCCACACCGGGAACGACAAGGACTTCCTCGCCACCCGCGTCTCCTACCTGTTCGACCTCAAGGGGCCATCGGTCAGTGTGCAGACCGCGTGCTCCACCTCGCTGGTGGCGGTGCACCAGGCGGCGCAGGCGCTGCTCGCGCGGGAGTGCGACTTCGCGCTGGCCGGCGGCGTCACCATCGAGATCCCGCATCGGCGCGGCTACCTCTACAAGGAGGGCGAGGTCCTCTCGCCCACCGGCCGCTGCCACGCGTTCGACCACCGCGCCCAGGGCACCGTCTTCGGCAGCGGGGTGGGCGTGGTGGTGCTGCGGAGGCTCGCGGACGCCATCGCCGCCGGGGACCACATCCACGCGGTGATCAAGGCCACCGCGATCAACAACGACGGCGCCTCCAAGGTCGGCTACCTCGCGCCGTCCGTCTCCGGCCAGGCCGACTGCATGATGCAGGCGCACGCGCTGGCGGACATCACCGCGGACTCCATCACCTACGTGGAGACGCACGGGACCGGCACCTACATGGGTGATCCGATCGAGATCGCCGCCCTGACCGAGGCCTTCCGCCGCTCGACCGACAAGAAGGGCTTCTGCCGGATCGGCTCGGTGAAGTCGAACATCGGGCACCTCGACACCGCGGCCGGCGTGGTCAGCCTGATCAAGACCGCGCTGGCGCTGCAGCACGGGCAGATCCCGCCCTCGCTCAACTTCGAGAAGCCGAACCCGACGATCGACTTCGCCAACAGCCCCTTCGTGGTGAACACCGAGCTGACGCCGTGGACGACGCCGGCAGGTGTGCCCCGTCGCGCGGCGGTGAACTCGCTCGGGGTGGGCGGCACCAACGCGCACGTCATCCTCGAGGAGGCGCCGAAGCGCGCGGCCTCTGCACCTTCGACGAAGAAGCACCAGCTCCTCGGGTTCAGCGCGAAGCAGCGCCGGTCGCTCGACGACTACGGCAGGAAGCTGGCGGACCACCTGCGCGCGCGTGGAGACCAGCCGCTGGCGGACGTGGCGTACACGCTCCACCACGGCCGAAGGGCGATGGAGCGCCGCCGGGTGCTGGTGGCGGCCTCGCACGAGGAGGCGGCGGAGCGGCTGCTCGCGAACGATCCGCAGCGGATCTTCACCCACACCGCGCTGGAGAACCCCACCGTCGCCTTCCTCTTCCCCGGCGGCGCGGCGCAGTACGCGGGGATGGCGCGCGGCCTCTACGCCGCGGAGCCCGTCTTCCGCGAGGTGATGGACAAGGGGCTTCGGCACCTCGAGGCGAAGGGGAAGCTGGAGGCCGATCTCCGGGCGCTCCTCTTCTCCGAGCCCGACCTCGACCGCGCCCAGGCGCTGCTGGAGAAGACCACGCTGCAGCTCCCGGCGATCTTCCTCGTCGACGTGGCGATGGCGCGGCTGCTGATCAGCAAGGGCGTCGCACCGCAGGCGATGCTGGGCCACAGCCTGGGCGAATACGCGGCGGCGCACCTCGCGGACGTGTTCACGCTCGAAGAAGGCCTGGACATCGTCTGCCTGCGCGCGCGGCTGCTCTCGGAGGTGGGCCGGGGCGGGATGATCTCGGTGCCGCTGTCCGAGGAGGAGCTGTTGCCCATGCTGGGCGAGAGCCTGGACCTCGCGGCGGTGAACGCGCCGGGCTTGTGCTCGGTGTCCGGCACCGACGATGCGCTGGCGCAGTTCGAGGCGCAGCTCAAGGAGAAGGGCGTGGAGGTCCGCCGCGCGCCGATCGACGTGGCGCCGCACTCGCGTCACCTCGAGCCCATCCTCGCGCGCTTCCAGCAGGGCTTCGAGGGCATCCGGCTCAAGGCGCCCAACCGCCCGTACGTCTCCTGCTTCACCGGCACCTGGGTCACGCCCGCGCAGGCGCAGAGCCCGAAGTACTGGGCCGAGCACTTCCGCCACACGGTGCGCTACGCGGACGGCATCGGCACCCTGGCCGAGGAGAAGAACCGCATCTTCATCGAGGTGGGGCCGGGCAAGACGCTGGGCTCTTTGGCGAAGCAGCACCCCCAGGTGGACGCGCAGACGGTGCTCTCCACGCTTCGCCACCGCGACGAGAAGGTGGGCGACGACGCCTTCTTCCTCGAGGTGCTGGGCCGCCTCTGGGCGCTGGGCGCGAAGGTGGACCTCGACGGCCTCTTGTGGAAGGGCGAGACGCGCCAGCGGGTGGAGGTGCCCACCTACGCCTTCGCGCACCAGCGGTACTGGGTGGAGCGGCGCGAGGGCGCCACCGTCCAGAGCGAGGTGCTGCTGCGGCGCCACGGCGCGCTGGAGGACTTCGGCTACGCGCCCACCTGGAAGCAGATCGGCGTGGACGGCGAGGCGACCGACGAGAAGCACCGCTGGCTGGTGTTCCTCGACGACACCGGCGTGGGCGAGGCGCTGGTGGAGCGGCTGCGCGCGCGGGGCCATGCGATCACCCTCGTCCGGCCGGGCGATACCTACGCGCAGGAGGCAGACGGCGGGTTCCTCCTCGCGCCGGAGCGCGGCCGCGAGGGCTACGACGCGCTGGTGCGCGATCTGGTGAAGGGCGACCGGGTGCCCACCCGCATCCTCCACGCGTGGCTGCTCACCGAGGACGAGTCCTTCCGGCCCGGCTCCTCCTTCTTCCACCGCAACCAGGAGCGCGGCTTCTACTCGCTCTTCTTCCTCGCCCAGGCGCTCGCGGACGAGAACGTGCCCCGCCCGCTGGACGTGTTCGTGCTCGGCAACGGGATGCAGCGGCTGCACGACGAGCCTTTGCCCTACCCCGAGAAGGCGACGGTGCTGGGCCCGGTGAAGGTCATCCCGCGCGAACTTCCCGGCGTCACCTGCACCGCGATCGACGTGCAGCTCCCCGCCCCTTCCGAGAAGCTCTTCGGCGGCAGCCTGCGGCGGGCGATCATCGATCCGTTCGCCGGCCGCAAGAAGGTCACCGGCCAGTACGAGAGCCTGGTGGACGCGCTGGAGGAGGAGCTGCGGTCGCCTTCGCGCAACGGGGTGGCGGCGTACCGTTCGGGCAAGCGGTTCGAGGCGCACTTCGGCAGGCTGAAGCTCTCGGCTGTGGAGGGCGCATCCGCCGTTCCGGCCAGGCTGCGGCAGCGGGGCGTCTACCTGCTCACCGGCGGTCTGGGCGGGATTGGCCACGTGATCGCCGAGCAGCTCGCGCGGCAGGTGAAGGCGCGGCTGGTGCTGGCGGGCAGGCGCGGGTTGCCGCCGCGCGAGGAGTGGGCGGACTACCTGGCCTCGCAGCCGGCGGGTGACACCACGGCGAAGCGGATCCGCCAGGTGCAGGCGCTCGAGGCGCTGGGCGCGGAGGTGTTGGTCGCCGAGGCGGACGTGACCAACCTCGAGGACATGACCGCGCTGGTGCGCGACGCGAGGGCGCGCTTCGGGACCATCCACGGCGTGGTCCACGCAGCGGGCCACGTGAGCGACGGGCCGATCCAGGCGAAGACGATGTCGCAGGTGGCCGAGGTGTTCGCGCCCAAGGTCTACGGCACCGAGATCCTCGACGGGCTCTTCCCGCCGGGGACGCTGGAGCTGTTCGTGCTCTTCTCCTCCACCTCCACCCTGCTCGCCGCGGCGGGCCAGGTGGATTACGTGGCCGCGAACGACTACCTCAACGCCTTCGCCCAGAGCCGCACCGCCCGCGGCGACAAGGGCACGGTGGCCCTGCAGTGGGGCATCTGGAACGAGGTCGGCATGGCCGCCGCGGCCTGGGGCCGGGACGTGGGCCACGAGCTGGTCTTCGAGCCGGTCACCCTCCCCTTCTTCGAGGCGGTGGCCCGCGAGCAGGACGGGGCCGCGGTGGTGAAGGGACGGCTGCACCCGAAGACGCACTGGCTGCTGGGCGATCACCGCACCGGCGAAGGGCACGCGCTGGTGCCGGGCACCGGTTACCTCGAGCTGGCCTCCGAGGCGCTCCGCGCGATCGGCGAGACGCAGCCGTTCGAGCTGGAGGACCTCTTCTTCATCCGTCCCTTCCACGTGGCCGACGGCGAGCCTGCGCGCGAGATGCGGGTGAAGCTCAAGCGCACCGAGCAGGGCTACGCGATGCAGGTGCGCTCCGAGTGCCTGATGGACGGCCGCAAGGGCTGGCAGCTCCACGCGCAGGCGCACCTCTCGCTGCTGGATCAGCCGAAGCCGGGCACGCTGGACGTGGAGAAGATCCGCGAGCGCTGCGAGGTGAAGCGGCTGCACGACGAGAAGGGACTGCGCAGCCCACAGGAGGCGAACCTCCGCTTCGGCGCGCGGTGGCGGGTGCTGCGGGAGCTGAACCTGGGCCGCGGCGAGGCGCTCGGACGGGTGGCGCTGCAGCCCGGGCATGCCGCTGATCTGGAGCAAGGGATCCACCTGCACCCCGCGATGCTCGACTTCGCCACCGGCTTCGCGATCGAGCTTGCGCCCGGCTACGCACAGGACTCGCTCTGGGTGCCGGTCTCCTACGATCGGGTCCGGGTGCACGGCGCGCTTCCGGCAGAGGTGTGGAGCCACGTGCGGGTGCAGCCGGCGGGTGACGGCTTCGTGCGCTTCGACGCGGACCTCGCGGACGCGGACGGAAACGTGCGGATGGAGGTGCGCGGCTTCGCCATGAAGCGGCTCGGGGCGGGCGTGGCGTTCAACATGAGCGCTTCGCCGGCCCCCTCCGAGGTGGAGCTGGAGAGCGCGCGCGGCAGCGACGGACCGAAGAGCCCGGCCGAGGAGCGCCTGCGCCGTCAGGTCTCCCAGGGCATCCGCCCCACCGAGGGCGCCGAGGCCTTCCTCCGCGCGATCGCGAAGGGCCGTCCGCAGCTCATGGTCTCCTCGCTCGAGCTGGAGGCCCTGAAGGCCGAGCTGGACCGCGCGCCGGCGGAGACGAGCTCGTCCGGGGCGAAGTTCGCGCGTCCCGAGCTGGACTCGGCGTACGTGGCGCCGGGCAACGACATCGAGCGCACGCTGGCGGGCTTCTGGGAAGAGCTGCTCGGGGTGGAGCAGGTGGGCGTGGAGGACAGCTTCTTCGACCTCGGGGGCCACTCGCTGATCGCGGTGCGGCTGTTCGCGATGATCAAGAAGGCGTACCAGGTGGACTTCCCCATCTCGGTGCTCTTCGAGGCGCCGACCATCGCCCGGTGCGCCGCGAAGATCGCCGAGTCGCGCGGTGACGCCCCTTCGGGCAGCGATGGCGACAAGCCGGCGGTGCCGCAGACGCGCTACACGCACCTGGTGGCCATGCACCCCGGCGAGGGTGGCAGGAAGACGCCGTTCTTCCTCGTGGCCGGCATGTTCGGCAACGTGCTCAACCTGCGGCACCTCGCGCACCTGCTCGGCACCGACCGGCCCTTCTACGGGCTGCAGGCGCGCGGGCTCTACGGCCAGCAGGCGCCGCACGAGACCTTCGAGGAGATGGCGGAGGCGTACCTCGCGGAGATGCGCACCGTGCAGCCGCACGGGCCGTACTACCTGGGCGGCTTCTCCGGCGGCGGCTACACCGCCTACGAGATGGCGCACCGGCTCACCCAGATGGGTGAAGAGGTCGCGGTGGTGGTGATGCTCGACACGCCCGCCGCGCTGATCCCCGCGCCGCTGACGCTCGAGGATCGGGTCCGGGTGCAGGTGCAGAAGCTGGAGAAGGGCGGGCCGAAGTACGTGCTCGACTGGGCGAAGAGCCGCGCCGACTGGGAACTCTCGAAGATCCGCCGGCGCTTCGAGGAGCCGGTGCAGCAGGCCTCCACCACGCTGCACAACGACGCGATCGAAGCGGCGTTCCGGCGTGCGCTGAGCCGCTACACCATCCGCCCCTACGCGGGCCGCGTGGTCCTCTACCGGCCGCGGCTGAACCCCGCGTACGTGCTCGGCGGCGGACGGATGCTGAACAAGGATCGCGAGTACATGTACGCGGACAACGGCTGGGGCCGGCACGTGCCGCACATCGAGGTCCACGAGGTGCCGGGCGA
>CAZCWA010000010.1:12146-15523 GCA_964502265.1 uncultured Myxococcaceae bacterium
TCGGGCTCCACGGACGGGAGCGTGGCGCTGGCGAGATCGCTCGGGGTGGAGGTGGTGGAGTTGGACATGTCCATCCCCTTCACCGCCGCGCGCGCGCGCAACGAAGGCTTCGACCGCGTGCTGAACGTGGCGCCCGGGACGGACTTCGTGCAGTTCGTGGACGGCGACTGCGAGGTCGTGCCCGGCTGGATCGAGCGGGGCCGCGAAGAGCTCGCGCGGGACGAGGGCCTGGTCGCGGTGTGGGGCATCCGCCGCGAGCGCCACCCGGACGCCAGCGTCTTCAACGAGCTGTGCGACGTGGAGTGGCAGATGGGCGGCTTCGGCGAGACGACCCGCTTCGGCGGCGACGTGATGATCCGCGTGAAGAGCCTGCGGGAGGTGGGCGGCTACAACCCGCGCGTCATCGCCGCCGAGGACGACGAGGTGGCGGCGCGGCTGGCGCTGGCCGGCGGGCGGATCATGCGCGTGGATCACCCGATGACGCTCCACGACGCGGCCATCTTCCGCGTCTCGCAGTGGTGGCGGAGGGCGCGCCGGTGCGGGCACGGCTACGCGCAGGTGGGCGCGCTCCACGGCGACACACCGCTGCGGAAGTTCGAGGTCGAGCGCAAGCGGGTCTACGTCTGGGGTGCGGGGCTGCCCGCGGCCTCGGTGGCGCTGGCGCCGGTGACCCTGGGCGGTTCGCTGCTGCTCTCCTGCATCTACCCGCTGCGTGCCGCCCGGATTGCCGCACGCGCCCGCAGTGAGGGGATGTCACTGCGCACCAGCGCGGTGTGGGGCCTCTCCTGCGCCCTCTCCGCCCTCCCGGAAGCGGTGGGCGTTGCGGAGTTCCACGTCCGCCGGATTCTCAACAAGGCCCCCCGCATCATCGAATACAAAGGTCCGCACACACCATGAGCAGCAACGAGCCGAGAAACGCGACCCGTCGGGCGGCCATCCTGGGCGCCGGCTACATCTCCAAGTTCCACATCGAGGCGCTCCGCTCGGTCCCCGGCCTCGAGCTGGCCGCGGTCTGCGACCTCAGCCACGACAAGGCGCTGTCCGTGGGGCGCGGCTTCGGCATCGAGGGCATCTACACCGGCCTCGACGCGATGCTCGGCGCGGAGCGGCTCGATGCGGTGCACGTGCTCCTGCCGCCGCAGCACCACTTCCGCGCGGTGATGCAGCTCCTCGATGCAGGGGTGAACGTCTTCGCGGAGAAGCCGCTGGGCGCGACGAGCGACGAGTGCCGTCAGATGGCCCTGCACGCGAAGGCGAAGGGGCTGCGCCTGGGCGTGAGCCACAACTTCCTCTTCTCGCCCGCGTACGAGGCCTTCCTGCTCGATCTGCGCGCCGGGCGGTTCGGCCGGCTCGACCAGGTGGACATCGTCTGGAACAAGGAGCTGGGGCAGGTGAAGGCGGGGCCCTTCGGCAGCTGGCTCTTCGCCCGGCCCCAGAACGTGCTCCTCGAGGTGGGGCCCCACTCGTTCGCACACCTCGCGCACCTGGTGGGCGAGGTGGACGCGCTCGAGGTGATGCCGCAGGACCGCATCGAGCTTCCGGGCGGCCGCGAGTTCTTCCGGCGCTACGAGGTGCTGGGCATGAAGGGGCGCACCAGCGTCCGGCTTCGCTTCGCGTTCATCGACGGGTTCACCCAGCACTACATCCAGGTGCGCGGCGAGCGCGGCGCGGCGATGATCGACATCGAGCACAACACGTACACCGTGCAGGAGCACGGCTCGCAGATGATCGACCTCGACCGGTACGCGAACAGCGCCACCGCGTCCTTGCGCAACTTCGCCCAGGCCAACGACACCCTGGGCCGCTTCCTCCTCTCGAAGCTGGGCCTGGTGAAGGGCGGCCCGCCGTTCCAGCGCAGCATCAGCAGCGCGGTGCAGGCGTTCTACGCGGGGCTCGACGGCGAGCTGGACCCGCGCCTTGCGCCCACGCTGGCCACGCAGGCGGTGGCACTCGCCGAGCGGGTGGGCGAACGGATGGCCGAGCGCGCAAAGCAGGAGGCGGTGCAGGCAGCGCAGGACGCCAGGGACGCGGGATCCGGCACAGCGAAGGCGAAGGCGAAGGCGCAGAAGCTGCCGCCGGCGGAGAAGACGTCGGTGCTGGTGCTCGGCGGGACGGGCTTCATCGGCCAGGCGTTGGTGCGCAAGCTGCGCGAGGCGGGGCACGGCGTGCGGCTGGTGGCGCGCGATCCGCGGTCGGTGTCGAAGGAGCTGCTGGAGCTGGGGCTCGACGTGGTGCGCGGCGATCTCGGTGACACCGCTTCGCTGGAGGCGGCGCTGCCGGGAATCGAGCAGGTCTACCACCTCGCGCGCGGCTACGGCGAGTCGTGGGAGGACTACCTCGCCAACGACGTGGTGCCCACGCGCCGCTTCGCCGAAGCCTGCCTGCAGCACGGCGTGAAGCGGCTGTACTACACGTCGTCGATCTCCATCTACCACGCGGGCCGGAGCGCCGGGACGATCACCGAGCAGACGCCTCCGCACCCGGGCGTGCTGCGCACCAACCTCTACTCGCGCGCGAAGGTGGAGATCGAGAAGCTCCTCCTCGAGCTGCACGGGGAGAAGGGACTGGGCGTGGTGATCTTCCGCCCGGGCGTGGTGCTCGGCCGGGGCGGGAACCCGCTGCACTGGGGCATCGCCGCGTGGCCCTTCAGCTCCGTGCCGCGGCTGTACGGCGACGGCTCGGGGATGCTGCCCATCGTGCTGGTGGACGACTGCGCGGACGCGATGGTCAACGCGCTCGACACCCCGTCGATCGAGGGCCAGAGCTTCAACCTCGTGGGCGAGCAGATCCTCTCCGCGCAGGAGTACCTCGACGAGCTCGAGCGCCACGCGGGCGTGAACTTCAAGCGCATCCCCACCTCGCCGCGGCGCTACTTCGTCGAGGACATCGGCAAGTACCTCATCAAGACCGTGGGCCGGGACAGGGCGCGCAAGCTCCCCTCCTTCGCCAACTGGGACGGCCGCACCTTCGAGGCCCGGTTCGATGCCTCGCGCGCAAGGCAGCTTCTGCGCTGGGCACCCACCACCGACCGCGAGACCATCATCCGCGAAGGGATCGTCCGCCCGGCGGAGCAGTTCCTGCGCTGACGTGCTAGCAAGGAAAACCTCCCCTCACCGAGGTTGTCCGATGCGCCGACTCCGACTCTGGCTGCTCACCGTCTTCGCGCTCGCGGCCGTGGCCTCCGCTGCCGCGTGTGGCGGGAGCGTGGGAGCGCTGAGCGCAGCCCATGATGCCGGCGGTGGCGGAAGCGACAGCGACGCGGGCGGAGAGGCGGACGGAGGCCACCGCGACGATGCGGGCCTCGACGACGCCGGTGTCCCGGACGCTGGCGAAGAAGCGGACGCGGGGACGGAAGACGCCGGCACCGAAGACGGCGG
>CAZCWA010000010.1:15623-25152 GCA_964502265.1 uncultured Myxococcaceae bacterium
GCCGGCACCGAAGACGGCGGGAGCCCGGATGCGGGGACCCCGGAGGATGCGGGCACCGATGCCGGAACGGGCGACGCCGGGACGCCGTTCGACGGCGGGGTTCCGGTGGACGCGGGGACGCCACTGAGCCGCGCGCGGGTGCTCTTCAGCGGGCACAGCCTCTCCGACAACCCGCTGTCGGACTACTTCCATGCGCTGGCGCAGAGCCGCGGCAAGGACAACGACTGGCAGCAGCAGATCGTGATCGGCTCGCCGCTGCGGGTGCGGACCTGGGGCAGTGGGAACTGGGGCGGCTACCGGCAGGGGAAGAACCGCTCCGGCCAGAACATGAACATCCTCAGCGAGCTGGCGAACCCGCAGACGATCGGCGCCGGCGAGCGGTACACGCACCTGGTGGTGACGGACCGCCATGACATCGGCGAGGTCATCCGCTGGGAGAACGCGGTGGGCTACCTGCGCCACTACCACGATCGCCTGATCGCGGCGAACGGCGCGGCGCACACATACTACTACCAGACCTGGCTCGAGCTCGACAAAAGCAACCCCCAGCCGTGGATCGACTACGAGCGGCAGGCCCTCGGGGCGTGGGAGTGCGCGGCGTCGAAGGTGAACCTCACGCTCGAGGCGGCGGGCCGGCCGGATCGGGTGACGATGCTCCCCGGCGGCGCGGCGCTGGTGCATCTGGTGGAAGCGATGCGGGACAACCAGGTGGCGGGGATCAGCGGCACCACGAACCAGAAGCTCAGCCAGATCTTCAGCGACGACGTGCACCTGACCAACCTCGGCATGTATTTCATGGCGGCCGTCCAGTACGCGGCGGTGTACCGCTCCTCTCCGGTGGGAGCGCCCGCGCCGTCGGGGCTCAACGCGGCCACCGTGGCGGACCTGCAGGAGATCGCCTGGACCTTCGTGACGAACTACTACGCGCAGCCGGACGCGGGGACCCGCACCATGGCCTCCTGCCGCAGCCTGATGCAGGGCGTGTGTCAGGGCTACTGGACCCTGCGCAACAACACGGGGAACATCGCGGGCTGCCAGAGCTTCTTCAACAACCCCACGCCGCAGCAGAACAACGGCAACCCGTTCGTGTGGCCGGATCCGTTCTTCCAGCCGCTGCCCGCCCCCTGAGTCCACGCCCCCCAGTCGCCGTCCGGAAAGGCCCGCCCATGACCACCCGCCGCCTCGCGCTGCCGCTCCTCGGTGCCTGCGCCGCCCTCCTCCTCACCGGCTGCACCAGCAACGGCGAGACGCGTCCCTCCGCGACGCCGCCCACTCCTCCCTCGACCGGTGGGAACGACGCGGGCAGAAACGAGCCGGTGGGCGATCCGGGCACGCCGCGGGACTCCGCGCGCATCTTCTTCTCCGGTCACAGCCTGCTCGACAACCCGCTGCCGGACTTCGTGGAGGGCATCGCCCGCTCGCGCGGGAAGAGCGTGAACTGGAACCAGCAGAACGTCATCGGCTCGCCGCTGAGGGTGCGGACCTGGGGCAACGGAGACTGGGCCGGTTACTCGATGGGCAAGAACCGCGAGGGCCAGAACATGAACGTGCTCGCCGAGCTGCGCGCGCCGCGCACGCTGGGCGAGGGCGAGCGCTACGACACGCTGGTGGTCACCGACCGGCACGACATCCCCGGCGTGCTGCAGTGGGAGAACACGGTGGGCTACCTGCGGCACTTCCACGACCGCATGGTGGAAGCGAACCCGGCGGCGGTCACCTACCTCTACGCGACCTGGCTCGACGTGGACAAGAACGACCCTTCGGGCTTCATCACCTACGAGCGCGAGGCCCTGGGCGCGTGGGAGTGCGCCGCGTCGAAGGTGAACCTCACGCTGGAGGCCGAGGGCCGCGCGGATCGCGTGGTGACGATGCCCGGGAGCACCGCGCTGGCGAGCCTGGTGGAGCGCATTGCCGCCAACGAGGTGCCGGGGCTCGAGGGGGGCCTGCCGCAGCGGCTGTCGGCGATCTTCAGCGACAACGTGCACCTCACGCCGCTGGGCGCGCACTTCATGGCCGCGGTGCAGTACGCGTCGATCTACCGGAGCTCCCCGGTGGGCGCGCCGGGGCCCGAGGGCGCGAACCCGCAGACGGTGGCCGCCCTGCAGACGATCGCGTGGGACGTCGTGCGCGGTTACTACGCGCTGCCGGACGCCGGCCGCCGCGAGATGGCGGACTGCCGCGCGCTGATGCAGGACGTCTGCCGGTCGTTCTGGACGCGTCAGGAACGGGCGGATCAGATCGGCACCTGCCAGCGCCACTTCGCTGCCACCTCGCCGCAGTCGAACCCGAACCCGTTCGTGTGGCCGGATCCGTCGTTCCAGCCGCTGCCCGCGCCCTGAGCCCGGGCTCGCCGTTTTCGTGACCCCCTCCCACCCCGAGGCTACGCTCGCGGCCCGATGGCCCCGACGACCTTGGCAAAGTGGACGCGAACGGCGCTGGTGCTGGTGCTGCTTCCGCTGTGGGCCTCCGCCCAGGAGGACGCGGCGCCGCCGGACGCGCCCTCGGACCCGGCGCCACGGGCGCGCATCTTCTTCTCCGGGCACAGCCTGCTCGACCGGCCCCTGCCTGACTTCGTGGCGCTGATCGCGGAGAGCCAGGGTGCGGATCTGCGCTGGAACATGCAGAACATCGAGGGCTCGTCGATCCGCCGCCGGTCGTGGGGCGAGGGCGGCTGGGGCGGCCTGCGCGATGGGCGCAACCGCGAGGGCAGCGGCATGGACGTGGTGGAGGAGTGGCGCAGCCCGCGCACCCTCCCCTCCGGCGAGCGCTACGACACGCTGATCATCACCGAGCGCCACGACCTCCCCGGCGTGCTGCAGTGGGAGGACGCGACGGGCTTCCTCCGGCACTACCACGACCTCTTCCAGGCCGCGAACCCGGGCGGGCGCACGTTCTTCTACTACTCGTGGCTCGAGCTGAACCTGGACGATCCCGCACCCTGGATCGCCTACGAGAAGGGCGCGGAGGCCGGCTGGCAGTGCATCGCGGGCAAGGTGAACCTGACGCTCGCCTCCGAGGGCCGCGAGGATCGGGTGCAGATCATCCCCGGCACCACCGCGATGGTGCACCTGGTGGAGCGCATCCTCGCCGGCGAGGTCCGCGGCATCGGCGGCACCACCCGCGAGCGGCTGATGGCCATCTTCACCGACGGCGTGCACCTCACGCCGCTGGGCATGTACTACATGGCGGCGGTGCACTACGGGACCGCGCTCCGGGCATCTCCGGTGGGCGCGCGCGGACCGGAAGGCGCCAACGAGGACACGGTCCGCGATCTCCAGACCATCGCCTGGGACTTCACGCGCAAGCACGCGGGGCTGCCGCCGCCCGAGGCTCGCTCGATGTCGCAGTGCCGCGAGCGCATCGCCCGCGACGCCTGCCCGATGTGGAGCCTCCGCGGCAAATCGCACCTTCAGCAGCCGTGTGTGGGGATCTTCGAGAACCCGCGCGCCTACGGGAACCCGTTCGTATGGCGCCTGCCGCCGCAGCCGGGCGCGGACGGCTGGCACTTCCTCGCGCTGGGCGTGCTCGGCTGCGCGGTGGCTTCGGTGCTGGCCGCGCGCGCCGGCTTCGCCAGCCCCGGCGAGGCACACCTGCGGCGCCGCCCGCTGCTCACCTTCTGGCTGGTGGTGGCGCTGCTGATGCTCCTCTACGGGCTCTTCCTCGCACTGGAGCTCCACTCACCCTCCTGGGAGCGGCTGCAGGCGCTGCTGCGCAGCGCCGGGCTCTACTCGGTGAAGAAGGTGTTCCAGCTCCTCATCGGCCTGCTGCTGTCCGCGGCGGCGGTGGGGGCCGCAGTGGCTGCGGCGATGCGTCTTCGGAGGACCCGCGCGCCACACCGCGGAGCGCTGCTCGGACTGGTGCTGCTGGTCGCCTCGGCCGTGCTGCGCGCGGAGCCGTTCCACCGGTTCGACTTCAGCCTCGCGGGCCAGTCGCTCCGGCTGAACGTCCTGCTCGTGGTGGTGGGCATCCTGCTGGTCGCCCTCTCCGCCTGGCGCGCCGCGAAGGTCCGCCGGGCGCCCTCCCGCATCACCCTCTAGCGTGACGTGCAGCGGCGGCGCTACTTCGCGGCCGCCCTGCCCCTGCGCTGCTTCTGCGCGCGCACCTCGGTGGCGGGCGCGAGGGTGGGCAAGGCGTCCTGGGTGATGGGCGCGCCGGCCGCCGAGAGCCGGATGAGGGCGCCGAGCTTCCCCGCCTCGATCTCGATGTTGTGCTGGCGCGCCACCAGCTCCGCGCCCACCCGGCCCATCTCGCTGAGCCGCTCCACCGGCGTCTCCAGGCACTCCTTCATCGCCTGCACCAGCGCGTCCACCGAACCCGCCGGCACCAGCCAGCCGGTGCGGCCCGGCTGAACGAGCTCCGGGGTGCCCGCGATCGCGGTGGTGACCACCGGCCGCCCGAGCGCGAGCGCCTCCATGATCACCACCGGCAGGCCCTCGGCGAAGGACGGGAGCACCATGGCCCGCGCGCCGAGCAGCGCGTCCCGGACCTTCGCGCCGCTCATCCAGCCGCCGATGATCACCCGATCCTCGAGGCCCTTCTCCTGGATGAGGCGCTCGACCTGGGCCCGCATCTCGCCGTCGCCCGCGAGGAAGATCTCGAAGCGCACGCCCATCTGCGCGAGGCGGTGGGCGGCATCGATGAGCAGCAGGTGCCCCTTCTGCTCGCTGATCCGCGCCACGCAGACGAAGCGCGGCACGTCCGGGACCGGGGTCAGCGGAAGGCCGAGCAGATCGTCCGCCACGCCGCAGCGGACGACGTGCAGGCGCGGCCAGTCGTCGTGGCGCACCCACCGGCAGAGCTGCGCCCTTCCGTAGTGGCTGATGGCCACCACGAAGGCGGCGGTGTGGGCCTTCTCGCGGAGCTTGAGGTACTGGGGCCGATCGAACTCGTCCGGGCCGTGGACGGTGAAGCTGTAGGGCGGTCCGCCGAGCGCGTGGACGATGGCGGCGGTGGCCGCGCTGTTGGTGCCGAAGTGCGCGTGGAGGTGCTGGACCTGCGCCTGCTTCAGCCAGCCGAGGAGGACGCACGCCTCTGCGAAGTAGATGAGGTGCAGCGCCAGGCCGCGCTCGCTCTTGCGGCCGAGCTCGACCGCGCACTTGAGGCCCGCGAGGAACCGGACCGGGCTCTTCACCGCCTGGCGGATGAGCGCCAGCAGGTGGCCGACCGCGCCTTCGTCGAGGACGACGCGCGTGCGCCCGAGCTCCTCCTGATCCTCCGGTGAGGCCAGCGGCTCGGTGGTGCGGCGGACGCTGTACCGGAGGACCTCGGCGCCCTGGGCCTCCAGCGCCTGAAGCTCCCGGCGGACGAAGGTGTGGGAGGTCTTGGGGTACTGATTGACGAGGTAGGCGACTTTCACCGTGTCCTTGTACAACAGCGGGGGCGGGCGTTCATCCCGCGCGCGCTGCCCGCAGGGCTGCCAGGCACACGCCGCGAGACGCGCGGGGGCAGGCGGGCCCGAGTTCGATATGCTGCGCGGCCCAAGGAGCTCCCGGACCGGTATGGCGATGGAATCAGATTCCTACGATGAAGGCGGTGAGGGCCCCTCGAAGCCCACCCCCTCTCCCTTCGACTGGGCGCTCCTCGCGCTGCACTCGGCGCTCCGAAGGTGGTGGATCATCGTCGTGATGTTCGTGGTGGGGGCGGTGGGATCCTTCGGCTTCTTCCAGACGCGGACGCCGCTCTACCGCTCCGAAACGCGGATGCTGACCCAGCGCCAGATCGCGCTCCCCTCCTTCGTCAACCGCGGCATCATCGACGATGAGCCCACCCGCGGCGCGTGGGAGCTGGTGCACCGGCGCGACAACATCCTGAACCTCATCCAGCAGGCGAATCTCCCCCTGCCGGAGCCTTCGAAGCCGAAGCTGATCAACCGGCTGCTCGGAAACACGGCGGAGTCCTCCGAAGAGCAGGATCCCTTGAACGAGCTCGCGCTGCTGATCAGCAGGAACCTCCGGGTGATCACCGAGCAGAACACGGTGACCATCCAGCTCGATTGGGGGGACCCCGAGATCGCCTACCGGCTCGTCCAGGCAGCGCATCAGAACTTCCTCGAGGCGCGGCACATCCAGGAGATCACCGCGCTCGGCGAGGTCATCGCGCTGCTCCAGACGCGGTCCAACGCGCTGCGCGAACAGCTCAACGCGGCGGTGGAGGAGGTCTACAGCGAGTTCGCCCAGCCCGTGGCGGCGGTGGGCGAGTCGCGGACCCAGCGCACCGCGGTCTCCAGCGAGGAGGGGGTGAGGCTGCGTTCGGACATCGAATCGAAGGAGCGGGCGATCGCCGACCTCGAGGACATGCGCCGCCGGCGGCTCGCGGACATGCAGAGCCAGCTCGAGCAGATGCGCACCATCTACGCAGAGAACTTCCCCGCGGTAGTGGCCATGCGCCGGGACATCGCCAACCTCCAGACGGACTCGCCGCAGCTCGCCACGCTGAGAGGAGAGCTCCGCCAGATGGAGCAGCAGTACCAGGGGATGGTGCAGGAGGCGCGGCGGCAGCGCGGCGAGGCGCAGCAGGCCACGGCGCGCCGGCCCCGGGGTGACGGCGCCAACACCCGGCCGCTGCGCAACCTCACGCCGGAGCAGCAGCTCATCGCGCTGGAGAACGACGAGCGCGTGGTCGAGGCGCGCGCGCGCTATCAGCAGATGCTCGAGCGGGTGACGGCGGCGCAGGTGGACTTCGACACCGCCTCGGCGGCCTTCAAGCACCGCTACAAGGTCGTGTGGCCGGCGGAGATCGCCAAGGAGCCGGTGAGCCCGAACCCGTTGAAGATCTTCGGTGCGGGGATCGTGGCGGCGCTGGGCCTGGGCTTCCTGCTTGCCGCCGCGCCCGACATCCTCCGGGACAAGCTGCTGCAGAAGTGGCAGCTCGAGAAGGGATTGGGCGTTCCGGTGCTGGCCACGCTGCCGCGCAACATGGCGGCGCCCTCCGCGGGTCAGCAGGCCGCCCGGCCCTCTCAGCCTTCGATGGCGAGACAGCCGACGATCCGGTCCTGACCGATCAGCTCCACCGTGCGGCGCACGTCCTTCAGGCGCGTGCGCTCGAACTGGACGCAGAGCACGACCACGTCCGCCGCCCGCGCGATGAGCACGCCCATGGGGCTCGCCATCACGCTCTGGATCACCAGCACGAGCTGTCCCGGATCCGCGCCCTGGCGGATGGACTTGAGCCGGTTCACCACGGTGCGCGCCCTGCCCCTGTCCGGGTCCGCGCCGTTGGTGGGGCGCTCGAGATCCTCGAGGTTCACGAAGGTCACCGGACCGTCGCTGAGCGAGGCGCCCAGCTCCGCCACGGTGCGCGCGTAGTTCACCGCCGAGAGGTCCGACTCCACCGGCACCACCACCATCGACTTCCAGTTGCGGGTGGCGAGCTGCAGCCAGAGTTCCTGGATGTCGCGCGTGGCACGCATCAGGGTCTCCGTCTCCTTGGAAGAGACCTTTGCTGCCGGACGCTTGCCCTCGTCTGCCACGCGCTGTGCTCCTTGTCCGCCCGCGGCGGGAGGCGTCCGCGGCGGGGCGGAAGGTAGCACACCGCCTCGTCACGACGAGCGGTTGCGCCCGCTCCGGTCCGGCCCTGCGCCGGCCGCTGCGCCCGCGCGCGTGCCCCGCTCACCACCCGCTCGGCCGCGCCGCCTGCGACGAGGACCTCGCGGGGCGTTCTGCGGAGGCGGCGCCTCGACCTCGCCGCCGAGCGCGCGCAGCACGGCGTTGGCCTCTGCCCGGGTGATTCCGGTTTCGCCGAGCAGCTCCATCGGCCTCGGGCGGACCGCCGGCTCCACGATCGCGCGGCTGATGCGCTCCATCACGTCGAAGCGCAGCGCCACGTTCGCCACGCGCTCGTAGCCATAGAGCCAGGGATCCACGCGCCCTTCAAACACGTTCACCGGCACCGCCGGCTCCCGGGGCACACCCTCCGGCGGCGCACGCTGCTCCCACAGCGAGGTCAGAAGGACCCGCCGCTCCAACGCACGCAGTGAGAGCGCTCCGGCGACGAAGCCGTAGCGGTGCCCTTCCTGCACGCCCCATTCGTGAAAGCGCTGGCGCTCCTCGTCCGACAGCCGTGCCCACTGCTCCTCCGCCTCCACCCGGTCCACCACCCCGAGTCCGTCTGCGAGCCGGAACGCGAGCCCGCGCGTCGCCGCGGATCGTCCTTCGCCGCTGAGCGTGTCGCCCGGGAAGCCGCCCATCGCCTCGGTGACCACGTCGCGCGCGAGCGCCAGCATCCGCCGCTCCAGCCGCCTGCGCGCGCCGCCCGTCCACAGCTCCGGATCGGTGAGCGCGATGAGCGGAGAGCGCAGCTCGCGTCCCCGCACCAGCCGCGCGAGCGACTCGCCCTCGTACGAGACGCGTCCGAGGTGATCGATCTCGAACGCGCCGTGCGGTGCGGCCACCACCTGCTCGATGAACTGCTCCTCGGTGAGCGCGCCCTCACCCTCCGCCTCCGCGCGCTCCTCCAGAAGCCACTGCCCGAGGCTCGCGAACGGGCTGTCGCTCTTCGCCTGCGCCCGGGCGGCCTTTGCGTTCGCCGCAGCCTCTGCCGCCCGCAGGAACCGCCTCGGCGTCCTCCGCGCCGCACGCTCCACGAAACGCTCCACCAGCCGCGCGTGCAGCGCGTCTCCGAGCGCGTCCTCCATCTGCCGCGTCCGCTCCTGCCAGCCTTGCGAGTCGTTCAGCCAGCGGGAGCGGTTGCTCACGTAGGTCCAGATGCGGATCGCCGCCAGCCGGTCCATCAGCGTGTGGATGTCGCCGCTCACGTCGCCCAGCGGCGCCACCTCGCGCGCGAGCCACGCCTCGTCGAGCTGACCGCCGCGCGCGGAGACCTGCAGGAGGATTTCGCGCAGGAGCGACACGTGCTGGCCGAAGAGCCGCTTGCGGAAGTCCGGGATCTGGCAGACCTCCCAGAGCAGCTCCACCCCGCTGCGCCCGAGCCGCGCCATCACCTCGCGCACCTCCGCGTCCTGGGCCAGCGCCTGGAGGGCGTCGAAGTCGTCGGCCCGTTCCACCCGTTGGAAGGCTGGATTCGGCGGCGGCCGCGCGAGCGATTCGGCGAGCGCTTCCGGCGACGAGAAGTCCAACTCGACGTTGCGCCACACGAGGCTGCGCACGGCGGGAAAGCGGTGCGTCTCGATCGCCTCGATCACGCGCGGGTCGAGCTCCGGATGGCCGTTGATCGTCCCGAAGGTCCCGTCGTTGAGGTGCCGTCCTGCGCGACCTGCGATCTGCGCCAGCTCGTCCGGATGGAGCGCGCGCGGCTCGAAGCCATCGAACTTGGAGAGCCCGGCGAAGGCCACGTGATCCAGGTCGAGGTTCAGCCCGAGCCCGATCGCGTCGGTGGCCACGAGGTACTGCACCTCGCCCGACTGGTACATCGCCACCTGGGCGTTGCGCGTCCGCGGCGAGAGCGCGCCCAGCACCACCGCCACGCCGCCATGGAGCCGGCGGATCGACTCGGCGAGTTCGTAGACGCGCTCCGCGGAGAAGGCCACCACCGCGCTGCGCGGCGGCAGGCTCTTGAGCGACTTGCGGCCCCG